>CAVAHH010000041.1:0-10271 GCA_963588395.1 bacterium | reverse complement strand
TAAAAATCAAGAGAATTAAAAAGCAACGCAACATTGCCTACGTCATTGCAGGATGCGCGCTGTATGCAGTGATAAAGAATTAAAAAAAAGCCTACAAGTTTTTAGCTTGTAGGCTTTTTTGTTACATAAAACGCAAAATATTTATAATTTATCTTGAAATACTGTTGGCGAAATCAAGATGATGTGCTATAATATAATTGTAAGGAGGTAAAGAGATTGCTTGATAGAGTATATAAAATAGCCGTCATCGCAGCAAGTATAGCAACCGTCGCAAAGTTCTTACTTGAAATGCTGAAATAACGGCTAACGGCTGAAGGGTGGCAGGATATCCACCCGCCCCTTCTAGGGGTATTCTAACATATTTTAGGAGGATACGCAAATGAAATTAAGTGACATTTTTATGGTTGTATTGGTGGCTAATGCCTGCCGTAACGTTGACGGTTTTAGTTATGCTATTTTTATCTGTGCTGCCGTGTATGGCCTTTGCCGTGCATTGGAAATGATATTCTTTTAAGGAGGTAACAACATGGAAGAAGAAACCAAGGGAAGCTGGGGCGGTGCGAGAAAAGGTGCAGGCCGCAAGTCACTGGGTGGTAAGCAGCGTTCTATCCGTATGACGGATTTTGAATATGACTTTGTACGTTATGTGCTAAAGCAGATCCGTGCCGGTGCCACCAGCGTAGACGTAGAAAAATATAAAGCTGAGCATGAATAAACGAAAAAGAGGAAGCCACTACCCAGGCCTCCTCTTTTTTCGTTACGAAAGGAATTTGATATGATTAACAAAAGAAAATCACTCGATATAAGCAAATGTGTGAATGCTGCTGATATGGTGAGTTATCTCTCACCTATATTATAACACAAAACGCCCAAAGAGATATACCCTTTAATTGAGTGTCGTTTGAGTTCCAAACGACACGACATTATGCGAATACATCAAATGAGACGTACAAAATCACCCAAAATAAAACAGAAAAAAAGTAAAAAAACCAGAAAAAGCACTTGAGGGTGTACCTGCAATATAGTGTATACTAGCCTTGCAATACAGAAAGCGAGGTGACGATCATGAACGGTACACATCCTAAATTTGAAATCCCTACTGATCCGCACGGCAAGCATCGTTATGAAAGTGCGATGAAGCATGTGGAGGCAGCTAAGAAGGCTGGCAAATCGGTTGAGGAAATTCATGCTATCTTCAAAAAGGTAATGGAGTTTGACCCGAAAAATATTGATGCTATTCCTCAGGACGAGGCACATGCTAAATACCGCACTGCAATGATTCACATGCAGAAGGCTTTGGCAAACGGCAAGAGCGCTGAAGAGGCACATAATATCTTCCGCAGAATTATGAACGGTGAAACCAGCGGTCATTGCCACAGCAAATAATAGTGCGTTCTCGGCTGCAGGTGCATCTGGTACTTGCTTTGGGGCACATTATATTTGGTCTTAACAAAATGGATGTTTCTCTTACTCAGAGTGAAGCATCCTTTTTGCTTTTACGGAGAAAAAATATACTGCGTCATTCATATTAGGGATGGAAAGCTAATGGTAGTTTATCATAAAGGATTTCCCAATTTTTTGTAGAATTATACTAAAATAAAGTGATTTGGCTTTTGCGAGAATGGAGGCGTAGCCATGAAGATAACATTTTTGGGTGCGACACGCACTGTAACAGGCTCCTGCTACCTGCTGGAGGTTGGTGGACGCAAGCTGTTGGTAGATTGTGGTATGTTCCAGGGCTCTAAGCTCATCAAAGCGTTTAACGAAAAGAATTTTTTGTTCAACCCCGGGGAGATAGAGGCCGTAGTGCTTACGCACGCGCACGTTGACCACAGCGGTCTGCTGCCAAAGCTGGTGAAGGAGGGCTTCAAAGGCTACATTCACTGCACTAAATCGACACAGGAGCTGTGCTCCATTTTGCTGCCGGATAGCGCCCACATCCAGGAAAGCGATGCCGAATATGCCAACCGTAAGGGGCTGCGTGCCGGCAAAAGGCTGGTGGAGCCGTTATTTACGGTGGACGATGCTTCGCGGGCACTGCGTCTGTTCAAGATACATGAATTTGACACTCGCTTTGCCATACTTCCCGGGGTAGAGGTGACCTTTAGGGTGGCAGGGCATATTTTGGGATCTGCATTTGTGGAAATGACGGTGACGGAGGGCAAGGATAAGACACGCTTGATCTTCACGGGCGATATTGGCCAGCCTAACCAGCCGATTATTGCTGATCCGATGGCTGTGGGCGGAGCAGATTTTATCGTTACGGAATCCACATATGGTAACCGCGTGCACGAGGTTTACGACAAGGAGGGCGAGCTGGCACGCATTATCAACGACACGGCGGAGCGTGGCGGCAACGTGATTATTCCTGCCTTTGCCGTAGGGCGTACGCAGGTGCTTTTGTATTACTTCCAAAAGCTGCAGGCTGCCGGCAAAATCCCTGAGCTGCCTATTTACGTGGATAGTCCTATGGCCAACAAGGCTACGCAGATAACGCTGACAAACCCCGGCGAATACGATGAAGAAGCACGAGCTCTGTACGCTATGCAGGGGCGGCGGCTGGTGGCTATGCGCAATTTGCGCTTTACGGCAACGGTGCAGGAATCTATGGCGATTAACGATACGCCAGGCAGTAAAATTATTATTTCTGCCAGCGGTATGGCGGATGCCGGTCGCATTTTGCACCATCTTAAGCATAACCTGTGGCGTTCCGATAGCAGCGTGGTCTTCGCAGGCTACCAGGCCGAAGGTACTATGGGACGCAGGCTGATTGAGGGAGCTAGGCGTGTGAAGATTATGGGTGAGGACATTAAGGTGGAAGCCAAAATCTACAACATGAAGGGCTTTTCGGCACATGCGGACAAAAAGCAACTTTTGGCATGGTTCAGCGGTATGAAGGAGGTTCCCAAGGCCTTTTTTGTAACGCATGGTGAGCTGGATGCGTCCATGGAACTGGCGGATACTTTAGGGCGTTCGCTCGGTACGGCGGCTTACATTCCGCATTTTGGTGACTGCGCCGAAATCCACGGTACGCAGTGGCAGATCCACGAGTCTGAGGCTGTACAGGTGGAGCCTGCTGCCATCGAGCTGCGAGCTTATATGCGCAGCATGGAGCGAGATTACCTGCTGCACCGCAGCAAGATCGAGCAGCTGGTGGCTCGCGACGCCGGCAAAGCAGCCTTGGTGCGCAAAAAGCTGGAAAAGCTGCGTAAATATATGGAAGACCAATTTAAGGATTTGTGATAAAAACAGGCAAAAGGTGCAGGGTTCTGCGCCTTTTGTAACTTTCTATACAAATTTTATTGACATGAAAATCGAAAGAGAATATAATAGATTAGTATAGCGTGAAACGTGAAAAGGGTGCCCTTGACAAGCATCCTTTTTCTTGTCTTTTAAGAAGGAGAGAGTAGGAATAATGATTAGAAACGATATTCGTAATATAGCAATTATCGCCCACGTTGACCATGGTAAGACTACCCTGGTTGACGCCATGCTGAAGCAAAGTGGTATCTTCCGTGCTAACGAGCACGTTGAAGAACGCGTAATGGATTCTAATGCTTTGGAGCGTGAACGCGGCATCACCATTCTGTCCAAAAACACTGCAGTTATGCACGAGGGTGTAAAAATCAACATTCTTGATACCCCGGGTCATGCCGATTTTGGCGGCGAGGTAGAGCGCGTGCTGACCATGGTTGACGGCGTACTGCTTTTGGTTGATGCTTATGAAGGTCCTATGCCGCAAACCAAATACGTACTGCGCAAGGCTTTGGAGCAGCACCTGAAGCCGATTGTGGTTATCAATAAGATTGACCGTCCTGACCAACGCGTGGACGAGGTTATTGACGAGGTTCTGGACCTGTTTATCGAGCTGGATGCCGATGAAAGCCAGCTGGAGTTCCCTGTAGTTTTGGCATCTGCCCGCAATGGTATCGCCAAGCTGAGCATGGATGAGGAAAGCGATAGCCTCGAGCCGTTGTTTAAGGTTATTTTGGAAAACATCCCCGCACCTGACGTTGATGTAAACGCACCGCTGCAGATGCTGGTAAATACTCTGGATTATGATGATTATGTAGGCCGTATCGTTGTCGGACGCGTTGTGCGTGGTACTATCCACAATGGTGAAAACATTAAGCTGCTGGATGAAAAGGGTGACCGCAACGGCAAGATAGGCCGTCTGTATACCTACCAGGGCTTAAAGCGTGTAGAGGTGCCTGAGGTTGAAGCAGGTGACATCGTTGCCCTGATCGGTCTGCAGGATGCCAACATTGGTGATACCATCGCTGACGTCGAGAACCCCGAAGCCTTGAAGGGTATCAAAATTGACGAACCGACTTTGTCGATGATCTTCTATGTAAATAACAGCCCCTTTGCCGGCCGTGAGGGTGAATTCGTAACCAGCCGTCACCTGCGTGACCGCCTGTTCAAGGAGGTTAAGACCAACGTGTCTATGCGCGTGGAGGAAACCGAAAGCCCCGATGCCTACAAGGTTGCCGGCCGTGGCGAGCTGCATCTGTCCATTTTGATCGAAACTATGCGCCGTGAGGGCTTTGAGCTGCAGGTTGGCAAGCCTAAGGTTATTATGCACCGCAATGAGGCAGGCAAGCTGATGGAGCCTATGGAAGCACTGACCATTGACGTACCGCAGGATTACATGGGCGCTGTTATGGAGGGCTTGGGTCTGCGCAAGGCAGAGCTGCAGAACATGACTGAGATGGCAGGCTACCTGCGTATGGAATTTAAAATTCCTGCTCGCGGTCTCATCGGCTTCCGTAACCAGTTCCTGACAGATACCAAGGGTAACGGCATTATGAACCATGTTTTTGCAGGCTATGAAGAATATAAGGGTGAGATCCCTGGCCGTACCCGTGGCAGTCTGGTTGCCTTTGAAACTGGTGAAACCACCTCCTACGGTATTGGTAATGCTCAGGAGCGCGGTACGATGTTCGTCGTTCCTGCTGAAAATATTTATGAGGGTCAGCTGGTTGGTGAAAACAGCCGTGAGGACGACATGGACGTTAACCCCTGCAAGAAAAAGCACGTCAGCAATATGCGTGCATCCGGTAGTGACGAGGCTATCCGCCTGATTCCGCCTCAGACCTTCTCCTTGGAGCAGGCTTTGGAGCATATTAATGATGATGAGCTGGTAGAGGTTACTCCTAAGAGCATCCGTATGCGCAAGAAGGTGTTGAACCGTCTGGAGCGCGGCAAGCTGCGTGGCCGTATGAAGAACGCACAGATGTAATTTCTTTGACAACCTAGGGAAAATCTGTTAAAATTACTATCAATAAGCAGGACTTTTGCCTAAGGGCAGCGAATGAATAGTCTAATAACTGTTTTTGATTTGGAGGCTGGTGGCCATGGGTTTGAAAAATACAGCAATGAAATTCTTTTGGACAGATGAACAAGAGCAGCAGGAGGAGTATAGCGGTCCGCGCCTGCTAAAATCGGCTCGTCTGAATATGATGGTACGCACACCGAAGTCCTTTGCAGAGGTGCGTGAATATGCTGATGCCCTGATGAGTGGCAACGCTATCATGATTAGCTTTGATGCAGTGGATGTTGCGCTTAAAAACCGTATTTTTGACTATCTCAACGGCGTAAGCTATATTGTTAACGCGTCTGTTACGGCTGTTAATGATGATTTGTTGCTGTATGCTCCTGAAAGGGTACAGGTTGACAAGGAAGCTGCCAAGCAGAGCAGTGGCATGCGCTCTTGGTTGGGCAAATAAGCTGTAGGGCAGGGCTTCCATAAAAATTAAAATCATTGAAGTAGCGTAAGGCATAATGAGCTGTGAAAACAGCTCGTTATGCCTTTTTCTTTGGTTCTATAATGGTTCTAGAATAAGTGTTGGGGTCTTTGATCTAAAAATGATATGTACCCAGTTTTCTGAACACTACTTGAAAATTGCATAATTATATTTGCATCATGGATGCTTCTCTAATTTAGAGGGGGGCATCCATTTTGCTTTAGCTTGAATTCTTCTGTTGTTGTAATAGTCGATGTACTCAGCGATAGCATTTGAAAAAGACTAAAAAAGAAGATGCTTTAAGCGCAGCCGTCAGTTGCTTCTTAAACCGAGATTTAAATTGTCAGACGAAAAAAATACCTCACTGAAAAAATCAAGCGAGGTATTTTAAGTAAGCTTTAGAGTCCTAAAAGATTAAAGACCCTAAAACTTGACAAAGAACCAATATTTTTTACTTTTCTTCGCCTACAACAGCGGCACCATCTTCGCTAAAGCTGACGGGTGCCTTTGCTTCCAGCTCCTGGCTGCTGCCGTCGGCATTGTGCCACAGCGTTTTTTTGGTCAACGACCCCTGTGTAACTAAGCCGTCTGCGTTAAAGGTGACGCGCATGCCGCTCTTGAATTCGACGAAGCCGTTACCCTCATCCGTTAGATTTTTGCGCCAGCCTACAGGACGAAGTTTGGTGTTTTCGGCCAGCACACCGCTTCTTACCTTGCCGTCAGGGTAGAAGCTGAGCAGGGTGTCATTTTTAAAGCGCACAAAGCCATAGGCCTTGTCGGTCAGCTGTAGCACTACGTCATTATCGATAGTGCCGCTGAGCACAGTGCCGTCCTCGGCGAAAGTTACTAGCGTATTAGTTTTGTAGCGTACATGACCGTCAGCCGGAATGACTACGCCGTAGCGATGGGGAAAGGGACGGAAGAAGCGTGGCGGAAAAATGTCGGGCGCGGTTTCCACGTACAGATAATTATTTGCCAGCATACGCCAGCCAGTGGGACGCAGATAGGTGGAGCTGGCTAAGGTACCTTTTACCAGCTCTCCGTCAGCATTAAGCATGGCGGTTGTATTTTTTTTGAACTTAATATCATCAGCTATGGTCCAGCCCTGCGGCACCAGCTTGGTATCCTTATCCAGCGTAATGGTTTTGGCCAGTGCGGCGTTGGCAGTGACCAGCAGCAAGGCAGACAGTAATAGAGCAGGAATTGCTTTCATAGTAGATCACCTCGTAAAATCTCTCTAGGGACATTATAGCACAAATTACTAAAAGAATTTATAAAATAATTGCAAAGAAAATGTGTTGCTTTTGTTGCATTGCGCCTGTTTATGTATACACGTACACGAAGTCCAAATTGTTGACATTTAGTTGTATTAATTATATAATTTTTTTATATGTTATCTTTGCTAAACTGCTTGCTTCAGGTAAATCGGTAGGTGAGCAGTAATAAATTTTGAAGGAGAGAATGAATCACCATGAAATACATGACTGGTAATGAAATCCGCGAAAAGTTTTTGCAATTTTTCCAGGATAGAGGCCATTTAATGCTTCCCAGTGCGTCCCTCATTCCGCAGGATGACCCCACCCTGCTGATTATCGGCGCAGGCATGGCACCGTTTAAACCGTTTTTCACAGGCAAGATGAAACCGCCTGCTACCCGCATCACCACCTGTCAGAAGTGCGTACGCACAGGCGATATTGAAAATGTCGGTCGTACTGCGCGCCACCATACCTATTTTGAAATGCTGGGTAACTTTTCCTTTGGCGATTATTTTAAAAAGGAAGTTATTCCCTGGAGCTGGGAATTTTTGACCAAGGAGCTGGGCTTGCCCGGCGACAAGCTGTATATCACCATCCACACCGAGGACGACGAAGCCTATGATATCTGGCACAACGTCGTAGGCATTCCTGATGACCGCATTGTGCGCTTGGAGGATAACTGGTGGGAGATTGGTAGCGGCCCGTGCGGTCCTGACAGCGAAATCCACATCGACCTTGGTCCCGAACGCGGCTGCGGCAAGCCTACCTGCGGCCCTGGCTGTGACTGCGACCGCTTCCTGGAGATTTGGAACCTGGTATTTACCCAGTTCAACCAGATGCCTGACGGCACCTATCCACCGCTGAAAAACAAGAACATTGATACCGGCGCAGGTCTGGAGCGTTTGGCCAGCGTTATCCAGGGTAAGCCTTCTAACTTTGAAACTGACCTGATCTTCCCGATTATTGAATATGCTGCCAAGATTGCCAATGTGGAATATGGCAAGGACAAAAATACCGATGTTTCCCTGAAGGTTATTGCCGACCATGTACGCAGCATGACCTTTATGATTGGCGATGGCATTCTGCCGTCCAACGAGGGTCGTGGCTACGTGTTGCGCCGCATCCTGCGCCGTGCTGTCCGTCATGCGCGTCTTTTGGGCATCAACGAAATGTTCCTGACCGGCGCTGTGGACGTCGTTATCGGTATGTTCGGTCATGTGTACACCAACCTGGTCGAAAAGGCTGACTTCATCAAAAAGGTTGTGGAGATGGAAGAGACCAGCTTCCTGCGCACCTTAAAGCAGGGCACCGAGCTTTTGAACGACGAAATTGCCAAGCTGAAGGCAGCAGGCAGCACCGTACTTGACGGTGCCACCGCCTTCAAGCTGAACGATACCTTTGGCTTCCCTTGGGAGCTGACCGAGGAAATTTTGGAGGAGCAGGGTCTGACTTTGGATAAGGAAGGCTTTGATGCTGCACTGGAGGTTCAGCGCAAGATGGCGCGTGAAGCACGCAACGACAAGGAAGGCCGTCCTGTAATTTACAACACTACCGGCATCGCCGTTGCAGACCTTAAGGTAGACGAGGCTGCCACCGGCGGCAAAATCGTAAAGCTGTATCCGGCTCACGACGCTCAGCCTGTTGAAACCGCTGCAGACGGCAGCGAGGTTGCCATAATCTGCGACGTCACAGCTTTCCATGCCGAGGGCGGCGGTCAGCTGGGTGATATCGGTACTATTACCGCTCCTACAGGCGTTATTGCTGTTAATGTTACCAAAAAACTGCCTGATGGTGCCGTAATCATGATTGGTACTGTTACTGAGGGTGCTGTCAGCGTGGGTGACGCAGTAAGCTTTGCTGTGGACAAGGCACGCAAGATGGATATCGCACGCAACCACACCGCTACCCACCTGCTGCACGCTGCCTTAAAGCAGGTTTTGGGCAGCCATGTAAACCAGGCAGGCAGCTATGTTGGTCCTGACCGTCTGCGCTTTGACTTCTCGCACTTCTCTCAGGTTATCGAGGCAGAGCTGAAGGAGGTTGAGGCTATCGTCAACGAGCAGATCTTGGCAAGCAATGATGTTACTATTGAGGAGCTGCCGATTGAGGAGGCTAAGAAGAAGGGTGCAACTGCTCTCTTTGGCGAAAAGTATGGCAATATCGTACGTGTAGTCACTGTGCCGGACTTTTCTATGGAGTTCTGCGGCGGCAGCCATGTAAGCAATACCGCGCAAATCGGGATGTTCAAGATTGTCAGCGAAGGCTCCAGCGGTGCGGGCGTGCGCCGTATTGAGGCTGTGACCGGCCATGGCGCGGTGGCACACGTTAATGCTACCGAGGAAATGGTTAAGGGGTTGGCAGCAGAGCTGAAATGCCGCACTGCTGATGTTCCTGCACGTTTGGAGGCTTTGCAGGCAGAGCTGAAGGCTGCTAATAAAAAGGCTGAAGAGCTGGCAGCAGAGATTGCCAAATCTCAGGTAAGCAACGTAGCCGACCAGGTAAAGGATGCCCACGGCGTTCCTGTGCTGGTGCAAAAGGTTAATTCTGACAGCATCGACGCTCTGCGCAATCTGGGCGATGCAATGCGCGATAAGGTTGGCGGCGTTGTCGTTCTGGCTGCTGTAATTGGTGGCAAGGTAAGCATTCTGACTATGGCAACTAAGGACGCTGTGGGCAAGGGTGCCCATGCCGGCAACATCGTTAAGGCTGTCGCTAAGCTTTGCGGCGGTGGTGGTGGCGGCCGTCCGGATATGGCACAGGCTGGCGCTAAGGACGTAGCTAAGGTGGATGAGGCTTTGGCTGCTGCCTACGATATTGTTGCAGGTATGATTAAATAAGCAGGTAGCCTGACAGCTGCGGTAAACTAATAAAGCATGCTAAAAGACCCCGGGGGGACGAACCTCCGGGGTCTTAATTTACTCTATTTATTGTTATTGCAGCGGCAGAGATACGTTATTGCCGTTTACTGCGTCCGGCTGTTCAAAAATGAAAGCAGGGGACGGATAGTAGAATTTGCAGTGCTGGAAGTTAAATACTTCGGTAGAAAAGCGTTTTAAAAGAGCATAGGAAGCACGCTCTTCAAAATCAATCAGGTTATCCTTGTTGATGTCGGCATCCTTTACGATAACCAAAAGGTAAGCAGGAACCTCAGGCGCATCCTCAGGCACCTGGCTGCGGTCTAAGGGGATGCTGGGGATGATCTCCAAATCACCAATAGGTTGTTGGTTTTCATTGTAAAGCATTGCATGATAAACGTTGTCGTACAGTG
>CAVAHH010000040.1:0-10468 GCA_963588395.1 bacterium | reverse complement strand
GTAATACACCAGCCATTCTCTCAGCATCTTGAGCTTCAGCTGCAGGGACTGTACGTCGTAGCCAATCTCGCGGATCCAGCTCAGCTGACTGCCTGCATCTGCAGGCGTTGCCAAAGCGTTCATTTCCTGAC
Organism: bacterium; assembly: GCA_963588395.1. Taxonomy (GTDB): domain Bacteria; phylum Bacillota; class Negativicutes; order Acidaminococcales; family Acidaminococcaceae; genus Phascolarctobacterium_A. Next base: position 10,337 of record CAVAHH010000040.1, on the reverse strand, counting down.
GCAGACGGAAAAACTGTTCACGCAGCTCAGGCACCCAGGCGACGTCCTCCTGCGACGCCCCCATGGTTTTTAATACCACGCTGAGCGATTTGGCCGTTTCCTTGGTCACCCACATGTTCTGCGCCAGCTTCTGGTATTCCATATCAGCAGCGGCGACAGCACGGATGTTGTCAACAACAGACTCCGTCACCTTAGCTATGGCAACAAAGATGCCTGCATACTTCAGCACGCTGCCAAGCTTGTTGATGGTACCCGCAAGGTTATTAATAGCCTGCGACGCGCCGTTAAAAGCGTCCTTATCAACCTCGGCACCCACACGGACCAGGTATTCCTCTAAAATATTACTCACTGAGCCCTCCTCCTTTCTGCGGCCTGCTGCGCCCGCCATGCATTCTCAGCCTTCACAGCCAGAAGCTCGTGCGCGTCCAGCAGGTCGTCAAAATCATAGGTGCCGTCAAACAGCTCATGCTGCTGCCACAGTCCTGCAGCAACAGGCGCCATGGCAAAAGCATCAAGCGTGGGATACGGCAACGGCTCGTATTGCAGATTTACTCCGCCGGAATTTTTAACCCGGCTTCGCCGAAAAAACCGCCAACGTTAAACATCAGCGCCTCAATGGTCAGCTTGATCACGGCCGCCACGTCATACGCCAGCGCTTCATCTACAAAATCACCCTTTGCTGTAAGCACTGGCTCAGGGATCTGCTGCCCGTTTGGTGCTTCAACTAAACGGTTCACTGTTTTCAGCAGCAATGACTGCAGCTCGTCAAAATCCTTGCGCGGCATGCCCATCAGCGCACCGGCAATAGCCGCACCGCTTCCCATAGCAGGTGCCAGCACCCCCGCTGCCTTAAAGGCAACATAGGAGCCTGTGCGTGCATCCATTTTAGTGAGCTGGTAAGGCTTGCCGCCCACCTCCACGATTTTTGTCTTTTGTTTCAACATATGCAAAACCTCCGTCAAATAGGCAGGTTAGTAATTTCTGCACACATCAGCGTCCAGGTAATATGCTGGCCTTGGCTCTGGTACGGAGTGTCAGGCTCTTTTTGCGGCGATACACCAGAGCAGATATGCCTGGTGCCGGTCGCAGTGTTGCGCAGCGTGATGGACGTGCTCACCCATTCGCTGGTAGGCAGCTGCCACAGTGCGTTAAACCAAAGCGACAACCATTTGTGGATGCTGGAGCTCTGCTGCACCTCGATGGAGATGCTGCCGTTGTTGCCGGCAATCTTGGACACCATGACGGAGCCGTCTGCGGCAACATCATGAGCAGTACGGTCGGTCGCCTTGCTGATGGTTACAGAACCGACACCGGTGCCATCAAAGATATAACTGCCAAAGGTCGGGTGCGAAATAGAACCCGCCAAATCACTAAAGCTATAAGTCGTCTGTTCCATTATTTCCCTCCTTAGCGGTTCACGTTAACTTCAATAGTTACAAACTCGATAGCGCCTGCCAGCTTCACGCATACGTAAATCGGCGGTGCCTTGCGCTTGTCGCGGTCAGCCTGCGACTGGTCGTCGATGGGCTCGCTCTGCACCAGATAACCGTCAGGCAGGTAATCACCGTTCTGCAGATCCAGGCACTCGGTACCATTCCACTTGCCAGGTGCGATAAAGCCAAAGTTGACAAACTTTTTGCAGGCCGCATTAATAACATTGATGATACTGGTAACGCCGCTTTCGGTCTGTGGAATTTTCTTGTTCTGGTAAAGCAGGTCCATCACGTTTAAAGTGATTTCATTCTTCAGCATATCAAGATACAGAATCTCGTCAAAGCTGGTGCCATCAGCCATATAGCCCTGCTGCAGGATATCGTAATCGCCACCGCGGTTAATATACACGTTGCCGTTATGGCCCGTGGTGGTGGAGCTGCCGCAAACATGCTCCACCTGAGTCTCGGTTAAATCGTCCGTAGTTACGCCAGGCAGAGTCTTATACGCCAGGGTAAAGGCGCTGCCGCTGGTACCACGGTTCGCACCCATGGCATAGCCCATGGTGGCTGCAACAGCGTCGGGAGTATCCGTCTGCCCGCAATACTGGCCAAAGCTACGCTGGTAATTTTTATCGCTCAACGCTTTAAAAATGCTCTTAGCGTCGCCGGTAGCATCCAAAACGTTACTGTCAGCAGTAGTGTACATATATAAGGAATCCGGAGTAGCGGCCTCGGCCCAGTCAGCACAGTCCTTCAGGTCAACGTCCTCTGCTCCCAGATAGGTAAAGGGATACCATTCAGAGTTTGCATTGCGGCAGGCGTTCAAGGTCGCGGTCAGGTTAACATCATCGGAGCTTTTCACACCAACGGCCAGCTTGCGCGGGCTGGTGCTTGCAGCAAAGTACAGCAACGCCGCTTTATATTCCGCACTGTCAGACGTAAAGCCATCAGCCAGCATAGCAGCAGTGCTGGTGTACACACGCACACGCTCGGCGGTAGGGATTACGCTGCTCTTGCCAATGATAAGGCCAAGGTTAAAGCCCTTACGCGCCGCACTCTTGGCGGATAGATTAATGACCACGTCGACAATCGGAGTCAGGGATAAATCAAGTGCCAATCAAAGTCACCCTTTCTTAATAATAATATCGCCGGGCTCCAGCACCTGGCTGCCCGGCTCGTTTGCCTTGATAGTAACGTCAACCTGTTCAATAGCATTCACAGACGTACTAAATACCATCAGGCAGTTAAATGTCATAGATAAATCGGCGCGCTTCCACCAGCGTCCCTGAAACAGCTCAGGAACGTACTGCACGGAATCAGCGCCGCCAACAGGATATATCTTCTGCTTGCGCAGCTTGGGTCTGCCACCTGCAAGTGCCATACGCACTGCAAGCAAGGATTCATAGCAGCTTGGGCCGTAGGCTATGAGCTTTAGCTGCAGGGTGCGTGTACTTGCCCTGCGCAGCACAAAATCACGTCCCGCTTCCTCCAGCACGCTGTCTATATCCTGCATATAGCCGTCGCCTACTTCGGAAAACTGCATAAACACGACATTATCCGTAATACGCCAGTCCGGAGCGCCATCCGTAGGCCAGGAACGCCTTACAGGTGGTGGTGTAACCGTCGTATCATACCCGAGTATGTCCATCAGCTCTGCCCAAAACAGAGCCTCCAGCTCCGCTATGCTTTTAACCAATGCCATCACCGTCCAATCTTGTACCGATAGACCTGTAAAAGCCATAGTCGATATCGGGAGTGACTGTAAGTATTTTGTAGCGTGCTCCGCGCCAGAAAAGCTCATCGCTGACGGCTTCACCATTGGTCGCGTGCAGCTCCACATTAGTCAAAAACTTCATAGCGCCGGTAACGCGGTCGCCTTCAGGCACAAGCTGCAAATCCTTTGCCTGTGCCACCGTGACGATAGCGGCCACGGTAAACACAATCGGATTGCTGTCATCCCTGGTATAGGCGCCGTCCTGCCAGCTGGCGGCGTAACGCTTTACAGTGATGCGCTGGCAGCCTAAACGTTTTGATCTCACAACACGCCCTACATTTACCATATACATCACCTCACAACATAAATAATAGCCTTACGCATAGCGTCCGTATCAATAAGCGGGTTAGTTTTGCCGCCCTTGCCCTTGGTCTTTTTGGCGATGGTGATGGGCGAATTAGGCGCCCAACCGTTACGCTTGTCCGTGAACCAGCTGCGGCAATAATTCTGCGCCAGCATACCTGTGCGCTGCGTAAAGCGGCCAGCCTTGGCAATATCGCCAACGGCAGCGGCCTTTACAGCCTTGGAATACTCCTCGGCAATCTCTTTTTTGTGTGCCTTTAACGCAGGCTCGATAACAGGGCGCGGCGGCGAATGCCAGAGCGGTGAGCCGTGCGCCTGCACATACATCTGCATAGCCACGCTGTACTTCTTGCCCTGGTCCAGCTGCTTCTGCATTTCCTCACGCATAGACTTCCTGCGGATGCCGTGCGTATGGATGTACAGCAGGCTGGCGTTGTTGATAGTGTCACCCTTGCCACGCGAGGATTTCTCCTGCGGGATACCGACATAGAGCTTTTGCAGGCCCTTAATCCTGTTCAGTATGCCATCAAGCCCGCCCTCGACAACCACCCTGCGTGTAGTTTTTACGCTTACCATATGTACATCCCGCCCTTGCCTACAAGCTTGGCGATGGTAGCAAACTGCGAGCCAAAGGCCGTCAGCTTAAACGCTGCCCAGCCTGCAAGGTCCTGACTCAGCATGGACGTATCCATGGAGTAGGAAACACCGTCGGCACTTTCGCTTGTAACCACGCCGGCGGCCTGAGCGGCATTTAAAACATCTGCCGCTTGTGTTCCCGGATCTGCCGCATTCTGCAGGTACAGCGTACAGAAATGCGCTATAAACAAACCAATGGCCAATTGCCACATCTTGCCAAAGCGCTGCTTAGATACGCATGCCTGCCCCAGCTCCAAGAAGCTGTTTAAAACGGCATCAGGCAGCAGCCCTGCAAATTGCGGATAGAACGTCAGAAAATCATCTAATGTGTAAAGAGGGTTCTCCCGCATTTTGATGTTGCTAGCCTGTGCGGTCAAAGGATGGTACATAATACCACCTCCTGCTCATCATTCAGCTTCGCTTTTAGTGGTGCGCCTGCGGGTGGTGCGTGCCTTGGCAACAGCCTCAGCCTCAGCATTTGCGTCTGTGCCATTGACAACCACCAGGTCACCGTCAGCCAGTGCCAACGGATACAGCGCGCTCTCAGTGACCCAGTCCGGAGCATCCTCGATTTCCATACCACCTTTAGAGATAAAGCTCAGGGTGATATCGGACGGGTGCTCAAAGCAAAAGCGTTTTTTAGTCAAGATAATCATGTATAAACCTCCGTAATGAAATAACGTGCATGCTTACGCAAAACATGCACGTTATATAGGCAATCAATCAGATACCGTCATAGTAACCGACAGGCTGATAGTAATTAAATTTAACCTGGCCAATCTGTGCAGCATAGAGGGTGAGATAAGCAGCACGCTCCACGCTCGGCTGGGTAAAGGCACGGGTAATAGGCACGGTGATATCAAAGTTTACCTTGTCCTCATCGTTTACATATACCATCATGCGGTCCTTACCGGAAGCGCCTGCACCGATGCACCAGCGGCAGGGCTCAATAGTGATGTTACCACCCTGGTTTTTAGCAATATTGTTAGCCATCAGGTACTCCATAACGGAAATGTTGCCAGCATCAGAAACCTTCTGCATGTTGATATATGCATACTGCTCAGGCGGAATTAGTACATGGTTAGGCATGCCCTGCATGTCGTATTCGGATGCAGTCCAGGAAGCAACCAGCGCATTGTTGATATCATGCAGGATTTCGTCCGGAGTTTTGGTTTTCCAGGTAGAAGTGCCTGCAGCGCCATTACCTACGGCATGGATAACAACATTCGGGTCATTCAAAAGACCGGTGGTGCCTGCTTCCTTAAAGCCGTTGTAAACATTAAGGTCAAGGGTCTTGTTATAGTTGAGCTTGACGCCCTTGTCCAGCAAATCCTCAAGGTTACGGCCGATCTGCTTCAGCTTGGCCTGGTCAATAAACGGAATCTGCATAGCGTGCATCCAGGTGGATACCTTATACATGTTTTTGCCCAGGTCAACCTGCATTACAGGAATGGTGGTGGCACCGGGCGCGGTAATGCTGTTAGCGTTCGCGCCGCTGGTAGCATAATCCACGTCAAAGGTGCTGGTGTATTCCACCCAGCCGCCTCCAGTCTTAGCAACAATATCGCGCTGCCAGGTGACAGAGGTCAACGGCTCTCTTACCTTCGGATCCAGCTTTTCCAGCTCACCGGTCAAATAGGCCATACCGGAAGAAGTAGCAGCATCCCAGGCGCTGCCACGGAATGCCTTACCGCCGCCCTGTTTCATGGCAAGATTGCCCAGGTTACGTGCGCTTACATCAGCGCCGCCAAAATATACGCTCATATTCTTACCTCCTTATCAAGCAGCTGCACGGGTCAGCAGGGTTACTTCACAGATACGGTTTGCATCCATAGCACCGCTGGTCCAGCGCATATTAGGAATTTCAATAGTATTGGTGGAATCGGCAGCAGCCTCAAAGCCACCGACAACACCGTTTGCAATAGAAGCATTTGCTTTGACACGCAAGTAAACCTTGCCGTTAGCGGTCGGAGTGCCTACGTTGCACACAACGGTGGCAGCACCACGCTCCAGCACGCTCATATAAGCGCCGGGCTGGTATTCGGTGTAGTTTTGTTCAGAGTAGCTGATAGCCTGCTTTACTACGCGCAGGGCAATGCCTGCGATATCAGCGGCAGTGGTGGATGCGGTAACGGCGCTGTAGGTGTTGTCGCTGTTGATGCACACGGCAGCGCCGAACGGAATAGCAGCGCTTTCAGAGTCCAGCAGACGGCTGGCAACGATATCATCCGGAGTGCGGGAATAGTTGCCGGGATAGCCGTAATTAAGAGAAATGCCAATAGCTTTACCAGTCATAATTTAAACCTCCTCAGTTCTTTTTGTAATGCGGGTTATATTTGTCGCGGATAGCACGTCCCAGCTCACCATCATCAACGCTGCTGTCCATAGCGCGTGCCTTGGCGTTGTTGCGGCGGATGTTCAGCAGCTCGCCGTACTGGCTGTCATAGGCTATGTTACCTTTGATTAATGTAGCCAGGGAGTCAGCGGCACGTTTACGCTTCGCAGCAGGCAGGCTCGCAATAGCAGGCCTCAGGCTGCGGATGATAGCCATAGCGGCATCACGTGCTTCAGCGGATGCAGGAACGGGATCGCCTGCAGCTTCTGCCTCAGGTTCCTCGATGGCATCCTGTGCGTTGATTTCCTCCGGAGCTTCCACAACATCGTCTTCATCGCTGGTAGGTGCGGGTCTTTGCAGCTCTTCCTCCAGCGCATCCAAAGCGTCAGGCTCAGGCTTCGGTGCTTCCTGCTGCTTAGGAGCAGACAGTGCTGCGATAGCGTCCTCGATTTTGCTCAGACGTGCATCCAGATCAGCATCAACAGCGCTCTTTTCAGGTGCTGGCTGCGGCGCCGGAGCTGCCGGCTGTGCAGCGGGTGCAGGTGCGGCTTGAGCTGCAGGTGCAGCAGGCGGAGTAGCGTCCGCGCCACCGGCAAGCTTAGCCGCGGCCTCCATATCTTCAGGTGTAGTGTCGGCATCCAGCGCCAAAGCTTTCAGGATGCGGCCAAACAAAGATTTTGACATTTTTGTTCCTCCTTTTTGATTTTTGGCAGTGTCACGGATAGCAACCTTATGCCCCGCCCTGCCTTTATCCACAACCGCTACATGGTTACCGCGGATTTCCAGCTGGTCATAGCTGGCATCACCCGTGGGATTCCACAAGCAGTCATAGCCACATGAGATCTCTCTCTTGCCGCCCTCGATTTTTTTAATGAGGTCGGCATCATAAATAAGTAAATCGGCAACCAGGCAGTTACGCAGGTCACCATCTCCCCGACGCACGTCCCGGCATACACCCTTGATGTACCGGGTGAAATTATCGGGAGTAACATCCTCAGGCGGGTGCTCGTCGCATACAGGCTTGCCTTCAAAGGAAGCAACGGCAGCACGGTCGAATACTTCGCTTTCAGGACGCTGCACGTCATAGACGCGTTCGCTGTCCTGGGCGCCAAATTCCGCGCCGCGGTATTCCTGTATGCCAGTACGGGCAATAGGTACATCCTTGCACACAAGGAAGCCCTCCGGCGTTTTGAGGATGTGGTCGGAGATGCGCGAGCCAAAATACGCTCTGGGCATTACAGCTCACCTCCGGGTAATAATCGTTTGAATTGATTTAAGGTCAGGCGTTCTATCCTGCCATTACGGTACACCTTCGCAGGCCACGCCACCTGATCAAAGCGGATAAGCGGCTCAGGATAGCAACGGCAGTTGTAAATATTGCCTGCATGGTAATGGCCTTGGGATTTTTCGTGGTTGAGCACCTCAGGCGCCGGAGCTTCACTCCATGGGATAACCACGCCCTCCATGTGCTCATGCGCATTACGGACCCGTGAGTCCTCACACGTGCGCCAGACATACCACTCCAGCCCTGCCTCAGCAGCACGCACCTGTGTAAGCGCCGTGCTGGCCTTGGACGTTTCCGTCCTGGCTATAAGGCGTGCATGTGCTGCGGTCATGTGCGGATACTCGTTAAGAATTTCCTGCACCATAGCTTCAGCCCTCAACCCCTGCTCGTAGCCCTTGGCAGCCTTGCGGGTTACCTTTTCCGCCAGCTCCAGCGGCATAGAGCGTATGAGCTCGGCATTACGGCTGATGATATTCTGAAAAGTGCTGGCCACCTGGGGAGAGGACAGCTCACGCTTTAAGGCGTTGTATACCATCCTCCCCCTGCTTCCCTCGGCTGCAGCAGCACGCCACGTCTTATGCCCGTCTCTGAATAAGTGTGTCGCCATGTTACGTGCAAGCTGCTCGCAGGCCTTGCGAAAAGTAGGTGAACGCGCCAGCCGGCGCAATACGTCGGCAATAAAAAAAGGACTGGCAACGTGTACAAGCTCACGTTTCAGTCCTTGCATAAGGCGGTCAATAGCGCGCGCGTAGGAACGCTCAATGACACGCGGCATTTGAAATTTAGTCATAGTCAATCCTTTGCAATAAAAAAGCGCAGCCAGTAATTTACTGGTTACGCTTACGGGAGTAAATCCCTTATCCCCTTAGCTGCTCTATAGGCCTTTTTCATCAAGGTGTTATCCTCTAAATACTCCAAGCCCTTTAATGTTATGCGTGGTCTTGCGACGCTCTCCATAATATCGCCACCAGCACTTTCATCAAAGGTTATTCCCCTGATATAGCCTTCCTCCACCAATATCCTCAGTAATGCTGTACGTCTTGCCAGCGAAATGCCTAAATGCTCTGCAGATAACAGGCGGTTATCAAACTCGTAGCAGTCCATAGAGCTTTTGAGTATCGCGAGGATTTTATAAATTGTGTCAAAATCACTCATAGATTACTCCTCGATGATTTCAAAGTGTTCTTTACCATATAAAAACACTCCATCACCACTTTCATCCTCAACGGCAATCATTTTATGTCCATGAAACATCTCATATTCAGCGTTATAAATTTTCCCCTTTTTAAGATCTACATGAACATCACTAATACATTTTACCTTCACACTACCGCCCCCACTTCTTCACTTTTGCACTTGGAAACTTATACTCAACTGCTCCAGTATCAGGATGGAAATAATAATGAACCTCTTCTTCAAAGTTAGCACCTAAATCATCACTAACTGTTGTTGTTCCCCTACATTTTACCCATTTATCAGGGTCTGTTTTAGGGTATTGATTAATCAATGATTTTAATTGTCTTATCTCTGAACCAACAGCAATACCTATATTTTTAGTAATAATACTGCCCTTAGAAATATAAAACCCTTCGTCCCTTAGAGGTGTATCCTTATCAATATTTATTTTTGTAGGAACGCTTTTAAGTGCTTTATTTTTCTTTACAGACTTCTCTACCTGCATACTAACATTTTCAGCAGATTTTTTCAAGTCTCTTTTTAAGGCTTCTGAAAAAGCACCAGCCATAGTATTTGTAAATAAACCTTTATTGTTATGGTTACGTCCATTCCTGTCTGTCATATCAGTGACACCAGACATAAACACTGTATCAGCACTTTTTATTTGCCTGACAGGTGCTCGTGCCTGCTCCACGTTTTCGCCACCGCCAGCGGGCACTGTGGGCGCGTCAGAGCCATTCTCGTCGCCGTCCATCGGTGGCATGCCTGGCATTGCTCCCATCTCCCCTGGCTGCTCCACCTCGGCGCTGGCTTTTTCAATATCCTCATCTGTGATATTGGTCCAGACACCGGTACGTTCGCTTTGCTGCTTAAGCTCCTGCAGGGCAGTACGCTGCGAGATAAGGCCGGCATTAAACGCAGCCACTACATTGTCCGTGCCACACTTGGCAAGGTCGGCACGCTCTTTATCGGTCGGCTCTGCCACAGGGTCAAATTCAAAGTCAAAGTCTTCAGGGATACTACCCAGCGTCGACAGCACAAACACCGGCAGCAGCTTGTTTAATATCGGCCGCAAGGTGGATTCCTGCTTTTCTGCTATCATGTCATAGTAGTTTTGCAGGTCGCTCTCACCTGTAGCGTTCAGGCCGCTTGGAGAACGCCCAAACAAACGGGTTACAGGTATCTCGGCAGCACCGCTGATATCCATAATAAACTGCTGGTAGCAGTCAGCAAGGCCGCCAAAGGTGTATTGGTGTGTTTCCAGGCCATCGGCAGCATCCATAACCTGCATGCCCATGTTATTTAACAGCATGTTCTGCGCTTCCAGTGTATTGTACAGTTCCTTCTGCGATTCGCTGTCGGTAGCAGCGAGCAGCTGCCCAAGGTCCTGCATTT
>CAVAHH010000039.1:0-10545 GCA_963588395.1 bacterium | reverse complement strand
CTATTATAGATGTAGATAGTTAACCTTTTCTTGTTTATTGTAACAGCTTGCTGTTAATCTGGCAAATGTTTATCGCTTTGCTGCGCAAGCAGTGCCCTGCAGCCACGCACAACATCGTTATAGGTTGCCTCAAAATCACCTGTATACCATGGGTCTGCTACCTCTGCCCACGGCTCGCCGCAATATTCCAGCAACAGATGCACCTTTTTCTGCAGGTCTGTGCCAATAATCCGCTTAATTCCCTGCAGATTTTCGGCATCCATAGCAATGAGCAAATCGTAATTAGCATAATCCGCCCTTGTCAGCTGCACAGCACGCCTTGTATTAAAAGGAATGTGCATTTGCTCAAGCTTTGCCCTGGTTCCGTAGTGGATATCATGGCCGATCTCCTCGCGGCTGGTGGCAGCGGAGGCGATGATGAAATCAGCCTCACGGCCTGCCTTACGCACCAAATCCTTCATTACAAATTCCGCCATCGGCGACCGGCAGATGTTACCGTGGCAGATAAAAAGTATTTTAGTCATAAGCTTTAAATTCCTTTGCATTTTTTGTGACGCTGCTTGATGGTCACATAGGTAGATTATGGAATAATTTAGACTGTGGCTTGGCTTTTCCTGTTGAATCAGTAAGCTTTTTTCTACAATATAAGCTTATTGTAGTATCTGCCAGGCATTACGGTCAAGCTTTTTATGACATTTACTATTCAAGCAAAATACTTTCTTCTTTTCCCTCTGCCTTTAATTATGCTAAAATACAATTAACGCCATATCTATTGACCCCTATGTAACACGCTGAATAAAAAACGCCGCAGCCTTCATCTTGTAGGTAGATGAAAATTGCAGCGGTTTCTTTAGCGGACTTTATCTCCCGTGTTGCTTATATGTTGCTGATTTAACCAAGCCATACAAGGGAAGCAGATACAAAAAGCAGGCAAAGGCTATCGCGGACAGCGGCGCATCAATGGAGGCTAAAGGGACAGCCCAGGCGATTGACCAGGGAACCAATGGTGCCACCACCACAGCAGAATCCTCTAAGGCAATAGCAAACTGCTCTTTATCTTTTTCTGTGCTGTCAGTCAGCTGATGTGTAAGCATAATCGTCAGCGTCTGATTGCAGGCGATCATTCCCGTTAAGGCAGATGTAAGCAGCATGGCAGCAAAGGCTGATGTTTTTTTGGCAAGCTTGTGCAAGGAGCTTTTTGTGTTGTCTAACAGACCGGTATTTTGAAAAATGCCAGAATAAGCAGAGGAAATGCAGACAATCGCAGCCACCCTCAGCATAGATACTATACCGCCGCCATTGAGCATGGCAGCAACCTCAGCGTTTTGGGCCGTATAGCCTGTAAGTAAAACCTTGGGAATCGCTTCTAACGGTGTCTGCTGCACCACCAAACAAACGGGTAATGCCACGATAATACTTGCTATCATAGTAAATTTTACATTAACCCTGCACAGCGAAAGAATGAGCACGACTAATGCCGGCACGACCGCCCACAACGACAGATTGAATTCCAGACCGAAAATAGAGTCAAGATCCGGGACGTCACCACTGCCATTAAGCATAAATCCTATAAGAGCATATATAAGGCAGGTTAGCAAAAACGGAATTGCGGCAGTTTGCAGCATTTTCTTGATGTTGTTAAAAATATCGGTTTGGGTAAGCATTGCAACCAACAAAGCACTTGTAGAAACAGGAGAGCAGCGGTCACCAAAGTAAACACCCGAAAGGACAGCACCACCGGTGAGTATCGGCGAAATCTGTAAGGACGCTCCCATAGTGCTGCAAATTACGCCCATCGTAGCTGCTGCTCCAAAGGCAGTGCCGGTCAAAAATGAAATCAAGCAGTTTAACAAAAACGTCAGCAGCAAAAAAACTGCAGGCTGTATCAGCTTTGCTGCCAGACATACAATGACAGAAATTGTTCCTGCTTCACGCCAAATGGCCGTCAGCATGCCGATAAGAAAAAAGGTAATGAGAATATTTTTCACTGTTTTCACACTTGAAATAGAAAAACAGACTACATCCCCAAGCGAATAGCCCTTGCAAAGGCCGTAGCACCAAAAAATAAGCAGTCCTGCTACCAGCGCAATCAAAATAGATAAATCCAACAGCAGGCAAACAAATAATGCCAGACAAAATAAAACGAGAACAATAAATTCCATAATTAAAATCCCCTCAAACAATAATCATATATACATTATGCCATTTCGCCAATACATTTACAAACTCTTACTTGCTGTGATTTTCACAGTATTTAACTGTTAAAGAAGAAATAAAAATGACGTTAATCCCAATGCAATACTTTGTCGCAACTGCAGACGAGCTCAATTTTACCAAGGCCGCAGCCAAATTATATATTTCGCAGCAGTCGCTTAGTGCGAGCATTGCAGCATTAGAGGCTGAGCTTGGCTGTCAGCTTTTTATCCGCAAAACTCCTTTGCAGCTCACCTATGCGGGAGAAGAATTTTTAAAATACGCCAACGATATCCTGCACAAAATAGAAACGATAAAGCATGATTTTAAGGATATCAGAGAAGACAAAAAAGGTATTTTGCGGGTAGGAATTGCACCGACAAGAGGACGTGCAATCCACTGGATATTGCCGGAAGAATCAGCACGCAGCTGCTACGCAGTAGCGCTATAGAGCCGAAAACTGTTTTCCATGCAGATAATGCCGAGCTTTGGCTGTCCCTGTGCCTAAAGTGCATAGACTTTTGCCCGATTGTCTTGGCAAAGGCAGTATTGACAAAAAAGCAATTTCATTCACTGCACATATTCAGCTTAGGTGTTAGCGGGAAATATCAAATTCATTTTGCTTACCGCAAGGAGGAGCACGTTTGGAGCGTAATGCAATCCTTTATGGAAATAGCAGTTGCCACATTACACAATGCAGAGTAATGTGGCAACCAAGATTATAGTTTTACTTTTTCAAATGAAAGTTGGGTAGTTTGCACAAGCCAAACTACCCAACTTTCACTATTTGCTATTTATTAAACACTGCCCTACATTCTTGCTCGTCCTTTGCCAGCTGCGCTTTGAGCTGTTCAATCCCGGCAAACTTCTCCTCGCCGCGGATGCGCTGCACAAACTGCACCATCAGCTGCTTGCCGTAAATGTCGCCCGCAAAGTCAAGGATGTTGCTTTCCAGACGTGGCTTTGCCACATCGCCAAAGGTGGGATTGTTGCCGATATTGGCCATGCCGCTGTAATAGCGGCCGTCCAGCTGCACGCGCACTGCGTACACCCCACCCTGCGGCACTGCCACCCGTGCGTCCGCCAGCTCCAGGTTGGCCGTAGGATAACCCAGCAGCCTGCCGCGTTCGTTGCCATGCACCACCACGCCGCCAATGCTATAGCTGCGTCCCAGCATCCTGGCGGCCGTCGCCACATCACCTGCAGCTATCAGCTGACGGATAGCCGTGCTGCTGATAACGGTGCTGCCATCGCTCACCAGCTGGCGCACAATCAGCTCAAAGCCCATAGCCTGCGCCGAAGCGGCCAGCGTCTGCACCGTACCGCGCCCACGCCTGCCGTAGGTAAAGTTTTGCCCCACCACCAGGCAGCTGTAATCCAGCTGGCGCATACGCTGCAAAAATTCCTGCGGCTCCAGGTCGGCAATGTGCTGGTCAAAGGGTACGTCCAACAGCACGTCCACGCCCATGTCACGCAGCAGCGCGTGCTTTTGCGCCGACGTCACCAACGCCGGCGGCACCATGCTGGGCCTTATCCAGGCAAAGGGATGATTGCTGAAGGTAAAAACAGCCAGCTTCGCCCCCGTAGCCTGTGTCCTGGAGCGTGCAGTGCAGATAACATCCTGATGACCGCGGTGCAAGCCGTCAAAGGTACCCAGTGCCACCACGCAGGGGACAGCAAATCTATGCAGTTGTTCTAACGAAGTAATTATCTCCATAATCAATCCTCTGGCATGGGGTAATGCGCCAATATCTTTTCGGCCTGCGCTCTGCCGTCCTCGCAGCGCACAATCCCCAAGAATTCATTTTGCGGTCCCAGCAGGGCATATCTGCCTGCCTCCGTGCCGCCAATAGTAGTGCGCACACCATTGGTGATGCGTGCTGCCTGGCGCGCATTCACCGTTAGCTTGGGCAGGTGCGCCACAGCCGTCAGTGGCTGTGCTGCGCAGGCAGCAGGGTCGGCCGCAATCTCCTGCAGGGTGCAGGCGTCACTTATTGTAAAGGCACCCACCTGCGTGCGCAGCAAAAAGCTCATCGTGCCGCAAGTTCCCAGTGCCTCCGCCAGGTCCTCACCCAAAACGCGGATATACGTGCCCTTGGAACAGGCCACGCGCACCGTAAAGCTTTTATCTGTAAAATGCAAAAGCTCCAGCTTGTAAATCTCTATCGGCCGTGGCGTGCGCTCCACCTCTACGCCCTGACGTGCCAGCTGATACAGCTTCTGCCCATTGATTTTAATTGCTGAATACATCGGCGGCAGCTGCATTTGCGGCCCAGTAAAGCGTACCAGTACCGCCTCTAGCTGTTCCTTGGTAAAATGCGGCACAGGCATGGTCTTTACCACCTCGCCGCTGTCATCGCCAGTCACAGTCTGCGCGCCCAGGGTGAATTCAGCAATATATTCCTTGCTGCCCTCCACCGCAAATTCCAAAAGACGCGTAGCAGTACCCGCAAAAACAGGGAGAACTCCTGCCGCGTCAGGGTCAAGAGTTCCCCCGTGTCCTATTTTTTTAGTACCCAGAGCACGCCGCAAAAAGCCTATAACATCATGCGAGGTCATTTGCGGCGGCTTTAAAACATTAAAAACTGCGTCCATACTATACCAATTTTTCCAGCTCGGCCAAAAGCTGCATCCTCGCCCGTTCCACAGGCGCGTAAATCGTGCAGCCCGCCGCGCGCAGATGACCGCCGCCGCCAAAGGCCAGGGCCACACTGGCAACGTCGATGCTTTTAGAGCGCATGCTTACGCGGGTGACGGCAGGCTCTACAGCCTTAAACATTATTGCCACGTCCACGCCCTCAATGTAGCGCGGATAGGAAACAAAGCTATCGGTCTGCACATCCTTATCATATAAATCGTTGGTAACTGTGAGGTAGGCAATCTTGCCGCCACAGGCAAAGGATAGCGTCGGAAGTACCTTGCCCAAAAGCTCCACCGTCGCACGCGAACGCACGTCTAGGCAGTCGCTGATTTCGTTAGGCTGCACGCCGTGCTCTAGCAGCATGGCAGCGTTGCGCATCGTCTTGGGCGTGGTATTGGCGTAGCGGAACGAGCCGCAGTCCGTGCTGATCGCCGTATAAAAGCAGGTGGCTGTTTCCTTGTCTATCGGCCAGTGCATAGCCATAAATAAATCGCACATCACCTCGCCTACGGCAGCAGCCGCTGCATCCAGGTACAGGTATTCGGCAAAGCGCGTGTTAGAAATATGGTGGTCGATATTCAGCAGCGTCTTTGGCTGCACCACCTCGCTCACCAGGCCGACACGGTCAAAGGAGCTGGTGTCCACCACCACCAAAAGCTCTGTAGGCAGCGTGCTGCCTGCCTGTGGCCGCTCGCACAGCTCAATCCCGGGGATAAAGCTCAGGCTGCCATTTATAACATCGTCACAAAAAACGCGCACCTTTTTTCCCTGTGCCAGCAAAAAGCGTGCCAGTCCCAGCGTGCTGCCCAGCGTATCGCCGTCCGGGCTCACATGGGTGCAAAGCACGATGTCCTGCGCCGCCAACAGCAGCGCACCTGTCTGCTCCAGGCTGATTTCCTTACTCATGCTCTGCTTCCTCACTAGCAGCAGGCTTGTCCTCCTGCTTAATCTTATCCAAAATGCTCTGGATATGCGCGCTGTATTCCGCCGAAGTATCCTTTTGCAGAATCAGCGTCGGTGCAAAGCGCAGGCGGATGCGTTTGGCGATTTCCGTGCGCATAAAGCCAAGCGCCTTGTTCAGCGCCTTCCAGGTTTCTTCCTGCTTATCCTTGGGGCCGTACATGCTCACGAAAATTTTGGCATAGCTCATGTCATCCGTCAGCTCCACGCCTGTCACAGTAACAAACTGGATACGCGGATCCTTGACGTCGTGCAGCAGCATCTTGCTGATTTCGTGCTGAATGGCCTCCTGGACCTTTTCTACTCTTAGTCTTGCCATAATTTTTCACCCTAGTCACGCGCTAAGGCCGCATCTACTTCATAACAGCTCCTAGACGTACACCTAGTACGCCATCGTCGCCGTTATTTCGTATCTGCAGCCTTATCACGCGCCTTAATTAAGTACTATTCTATCTCAATTTCTTCCATATCATAGATTTCAAAGATATCGCCCTCTTTAAGGTCGCTGTATTTTTCCAGCGTCAGGCCACATTCAAAGCCCTGGGCAACCTCCTTGACATCATCCTTAAAGCGGCGCAGGGATTCGATAACGCCCTCGTGTACTACGATGCCGTCACGCACTACGCGCACCTTGGAGCTGTTGGTAACCTTGCCCTCGAGCACGTAGCAGCCTGCGATCTTCAGCTTGGAGATGGTAATCAGCTGACGCACCTCGACGCGTCCCTGGATAACCTCCTTGAACTTAGGTGCCAGCATACCCTTAATAGCTGCCTCTACGTCGTTGATAGCGTCGTAGATTACACGGTAGGTGCGTACGTCAACCTTTTCGGTTTCGGCAGCCTTACGCGCGTTGGCATCCGGACGGACGTTAAAGCCGATAATGAGGGCGTTGGCAGCAGATGCCAGCATAACGTCGGATTCGGTGATAGCACCTACGCCGGCATGGACAACGGCAACCTTAACCTCATCGTTCTTAATCTTCTCCAGCGAAGCCTTCAAAGCCTCGATGGTGCCTTGTACGTCGGCCTTAACAACAATATCCAGTTCTTTAATCTCGCCCTCCTTGATACGCTGGAACAAGTCGTCCAAGGATACCTTGGAGTTGAGCTTAATTTCTTCTTCCTTCTTCTTGGCAATACGCTTTTCAGCAACGCTACGGGCGGTCTTTTCGTCCGTGCTGTCCAAAATATCGCCAGCCTGCGGCACATCGTTAAGACCCAGTACCTCTACAGGGGTAGAGGGCAGTGCCTTTTTAACCTTTTCACCACGGTCGTTGACCATCGCACGAACCTTGCCGTAGCAGGTGCCTGCGATGATGGTGTCGCCCACATGCAGCGTACCACGCTGCACCAGAACGGTAGCAACAGGGCCACGTCCCTTGTCCAGCTGGGCCTCGATGATGGTACCATGTGCAGGCAGTGCAGGGTTAGCCTTCAGCTCCTGCATTTCGGCAACCAAAAGGATCATCTCCAAAAGATCGGTAATACCGGTTTTTTGGTGTGCGGAAACGGGAACCATGATGGTGTCGCCGCCCCAGTCCTCAGGAATCAGCTCATGCTCTGCCAGCTGCTGCTTTACGTGGTCGGGGTTGGCACCCGGACGGTCCATTTTATTGATTGCCACGATAATAGGCACCTTAGCAGCCTTGGCATGGTTAATAGCCTCAATGGTCTGCGGCATTACGCCGTCATCTGCTGCTACAACCAAAATTGCTACGTCAGTAACCTGCGCGCCACGTGCACGCATCGCGGTAAAGGCCTCATGGCCCGGTGTATCCAAAAAGACAATCTGCTTGCCCTGGTAGTTTACCTTATAAGCACCAATATGCTGGGTGATGCCGCCAGCCTCACGGGCGGTGACGTTAGTTTTGCGGATAGCGTCCAGCAAAGAGGTTTTACCGTGGTCAACATGACCCATAACGGTAATTACAGGCGGACGCGGCAGACGTTTTTCCTCGGGATCATCAACCTCGGGAATTTCCGTCGGGTCTTCCTCGGGGGCCTTCTGGCCAACCTCTACACCAAAGTTATCGCCAATCAGTTGAGCGGTTTCAAAATCGATATCCTGGTTGATGGTAACCATCATACCCAGCATAAACAGGGCCTTGATAACCTCGTTTACCTCGCGTTTGATCAGCTTGGAAAATTCCTGTACGTTGATAGATTCACCAACCTCTACATAGGTGGGACGTACAATCTCTGCCTGGGTAGCGGGGGACTTAGGCGCATTGAGCGGCTTTTTGCCTCCTCTGTTGACAGGCATCTGATGGCCTGCACTACGGTTAGGACGGCTTTCGCGGGTAGCATAGCTACCCTTAATCTGCGGTTTGTTGCTGTCCTTGCGGCTCTTGCCGGCATTGCGGCTGCCCTGGCGGTTACCTGCGCCACCCTCGCTGCGGCCGCTCTGACGGTTATCACGATTTCCCTGCTGCGAACGGCTTTCACCATGCAGGCTCTGGCCGGGCTGCTGACCCTTGGGGCCTACGAAAATGCCACCCTGACGCTGCGCGCCTGTGCGGCTGCCCTGGCGGTTATCACGATTTCCCTGCTGTGCAGCACCTTGGCGGTTACCCTGACGGTTATCACGGCCACCCTGGCGATTGTCGCGATTGCCCTGCTGAGCAGCGCCCTGGCGGTTACCACCCTGGCGGTTGTCACGATTTCCCTGCTGTGCGCCTTGGCGGTTACCCTGGCGGTCATGCTGTGCGTTGTTGTTATTGCGTTGGCTATTTTGATTTTGTCGATTTTGCTGCATATTCCTCTGTCCGTTATTTCTATTTTTATTATCGTTTTGCTTGGATGCATCCTGCTTAGCTGCAGGAGCGGCCTGTTTATTTACATCGTGCTTTTCTACCCTTGCCGGCTTGGGCGGCTCAGGCTTTTTATCGTACGCTTTACGGATAACAGACATAACATTGTCATCAGCAGCACTAAAATTAGTCTTGCTAATATTGTTTTTCTTTAACAGGTCTATGACCTCGTTAACCGGTTTGCCATAATCCTTGGCAACCTCATATATTCTTTTATTACCCATTCATCCACCTCCAGACCAGATACTAAGGAGCAGGTGCTGCCAAAGGCATGCGCCTGTTATACGGAGAATTATTTTTTCAGCAGCATGTTGGCAAAGTTAGTATCAGTAACCGCCACCGCTGTTCTTTTGGCCTTGCCGATGGCGTAACCCAGCTCGTCGCGCGTAAGCAGCTCCACGACCGGCACACCCGCCAGCTCAGCCAAAAAATACATATCCTTTTTAGAATTAGGCGCTGCGTCCGTTGCCAGCACCAGCACCTTGGCCTTGCCGTTTTTCAGCGCGCCGCGCACCGATAAATCACCGGATGCGGTTTTACCTGCCTTCTGCGCCAGGCCCAGGGCAAAGGCTACGTTATTGCCTGCCATGCTCAAAATCCTCCAGCAGCTGCTTGTACACCTCGTCGCTGATGGGCTTTTCCAGGGCGCGCTCTAAGCGTTTTTCCTTCACGGCCTTGGTAATGCAGGCCGCATCGGGGCAGACGTAGGCACCGCGGCCGTTCTTCTTACCTGTAAGATCCAGGCTGATTTCACCCTCAGGCGAGCGCACTATACGCAGCAACGCCTTTTTATCCTTCATTTCATTGCAGCCCACACATTTGCGCTGCGGTACTTTTTTAACCTTCATCATTATTCTTGCTCTTGCGCTTCTTCCTGCGCACTTTCCTCTGCAGCCGCATTGGCAGCCTGGGTTTCGCTCTTAATGTCAATCTTCCAGCCGGTCAGCTTGGCAGCAAGGCGGGCGTTTTGGCCCTCCTTGCCGATAGCCAGGGAAAGCTGGTAGTCAGGAACAACGACGCGGCAAATCTTTTCGCCCTCGTTGATCGCCGTCCTTACAACCTTGGCCGGGCTCAGAGCGTTAGCCACATATTGCGCCGGGTCCTCGCTGTATTTGACAATATCAATTTTTTCACCGCGCAGCTCATTGACGATGGTCTGCACGCGCATGCCCTTGTGGCCTACGCAGGCACCAACCGGATCCACGTTGCTGTCACTGGTGTAAACCGAAATCTTGGAGCGCATACCAGGCTCACGGGCAACAGATTTAATTTCTACCACGCCGTCATGAATTTCGGGAACCTCCAGCTCAAACAGGCGCTTCAAGAGGCCCGGATGCGTACGGGAAACCATAATCTGCGGTCCCTTGCTTGTACGCTTAACCTCTACAATATAGGTTTTCATGCGATCATGATATTGGTAAATTTCACCGGGAATCTGTTCGTTGGGGGTAAGCACTGCCTCCACCTTGCCCAGATCAATGTAAACGTTTTTGTTTTCCATACGCTCGATGATACCGGTAACGATGTCGTTAGCGCGGCTTTGGAAGCGTTCATATACCTGTCCGCGCTCTGCCTCGCGAATGCGTTGCACAACCACCTGCTTAGCGTTTTGCGTAGCAATACGGCCGAAATCCTTGGAGGTAACCTCCACCTCGACAATATCGCCGGCCACGTAATTAGGGTTGATTTCCTGTGCCTCTGCCAGGGAGATATCGTTGGCGGATTCAGCCTCGCCCTCCACCACCATGCGCTGTGCATATACGTGGATTTCGCCTGTTTCCCTGTTCAAATCTACACGGACGGTCTGAGTAGCACCGGTATTCTTTTTATAAGCAGCAACCAAAGCGTCTTCAACAGCCTGGAACAAAAGCTCGGAGTCAATACCCTTCTCCTTTCCTAATTCCTGGATTGCCGAGATAAAATCTGCGTTCACTTAATAAGC
>CAVAHH010000038.1:758-10568 GCA_963588395.1 bacterium | reverse complement strand
TCCGCGAGCAGGGCAAGGATTTAAAGGGTCTCAAGATGGCGATTATCGGCGATATTTTGTACAGCCGTGTTGCCCGCACCAACATCGCTGCATGGACCAAGATGGGCGCCGACGTTCATGTGGCAGGTCCGATGACGCTGTTGCCGCATGACGTGGAATCCTTAGGTGTAACCGTACACAAGCGTGTGGAGGAGGCCATTGAGGACGCTGATGTTATCGATATCCTGCGTATTCAGTTGGAACGCCAGAAGAAGGGTCTGTTCCCATCTCCGCGTGAATATGCACGTATCTTCGGCATTAACGAAAACCGCCTGAAGCTGGCCAAGCCGGACGTAACCGTGCTGCATCCTGGCCCGATGAACCGCGGTCTGGAAATCTCCTGGGAGGTTGGCTACTGCGATAACGCCGCAATCCGTACCGAGGTACAAAACGGCGTGGCAGTACGTATGGCACTCTTATTCTTGACTTTGACAGGAGGTAAACACATTGAAAACGTTGATTAAAAACGGCAGGGTCGTAGACCCCAGCCAAAACTTAGATGCTGTTATGGATATCCTCGTGGAGGATGGCAAAATTAAAGCCCTGGCTGCTAAAATCAGCGAGGCTGCTGACGAGGTTTATGATGCAACCGGCCTTGTGGTTACCCCCGGCCTGATTGACGTGCATACCCATATGCGTGAGCCGGGCCTGGAGGCCAAGGAGGACATTATCAGCGGCACCAAGGCCGCTGCGGCAGGCGGTGTAACCACTGTTGCCTGTATGCCCAATACCAAGCCTGTTATTGATACCTCCATCATCGTGAGCGGTATCAAGGAGCGCGCCCGCGAGGAAAGCTATGCCAACGTCGAGGTTATCGGTGCCATTAGCAAGGGCGAAAAAGGCGAGGAGCTGGCTGAGATGGGCGACATGGCCGAAAAGGGCGCTATGGGCTTTTCGGATGATGGCCACTATGTAAAGAGCTCGCGTCTGATGATGCTGGCAGCAAAATATATCACTGCCTTTGACAAGCCGCTTATCCTGCACGCTATCGACCCCGAACTGGATGCCGAGGGCTATATGCACGAGGGTGCTGTTTCCGCACGTATCGGCGTGCCCGGCGTGCCTGCGATTTCTGAGGATATTGCTGTTGCGCGTGACTGCATTATTGCCGAATACACCGGCGCGCATATCCACATCTGCCATGTTGCCTCTAAGGGCGCTATCGACATTGTGCGCCAGGCTAAGAAGAAGGGCGTAAACGTTACCGCCGAGGTAACCGTGCATCACCTCACCTTGACCGACGAGGCTTGCGCTACCTATAACGCAGCTACCCGCGTCAGCCCGCCGCTGCGCAGCATGGATCACGTGCAGGCTATGCGCGAGGCTGTGCTTGATGGCACTGTTGATGCCATCGTCACCGACCATTCCCCGCACGCCCCCGAAGAAAAGGATGTGGAGTTCCGCTATGCGCCTAACGGCTTCTGCGGTCTGGAAACATCTCTGGCAGTTGTGCTGACCGATTTATATCACACTAACGTATTTGATTTAAAAACTATCATCAGCAAGATGAGCTGCGAGCCTGCCAAGCTGTTTAAACTGGCTGGCGGTACCTTGAAGGAGGGCGGCGTTGCTGATATCACGATTATGGATCTGAATAAACAGTGGACTGTTGACAGCTCCAAGTTCTATACCCGCGGCAAGTTCACCCCCTATGAAGGCAAGGCCTGCAAGGGTAAGGCTGTTGCCACTATGCTGCACGGTAATTTTGTAATGAGAGATGGTGTAGTATGCACAAAACACTAAGAAAAGGTAAATTAGTATTAAAGGACGGCAGTGTCTACGAGGGCACGCTGTATGGCAAGCGCAATGCGGTGGGCGAGGTTGTCTTCACCACCGGCATGAGCGGCTACCAGGAAACCCTCACCGACCCCTCCTTCTGCGGCCAGATTGTTGTTATGACCTACCCGCTGGTGGGCAACTATGGCTGCAACCCCATGTTTGAGCAGGGGCCGCGCTGCTTTTTCCAGGGCTACGTCATTGGCGAGCTTTGCGACTGCCCCAGCAATTGGCGTAACGAAAAGAGCCTGGAAAGCTTTTTGGACGAGCAGGACATCCCTACGCTGGTGGGCGTAGATACCCGCGCTATCACCCGCAAGCTGCGCCAATATGGCGTTCTGCAGGGCGTCATAGTACCAAGCGATATGCCGGAGGACGAGGTGGCTGCACTTTTGGCAACTCCGGACGTGCACGACCAGGTGCAGCAGGTTTCAACCCCCGAAATCTATACGATGGGCGATGGCAAGCTGCATGTAGCCGTTATGGATTACGGCATTAAGCGCAACATTTTAAACTACCTGGTAAGCTTCGGCTGCCATCTGACGGTCTTCCCCGCAAGTACCAGCGCGGAAGAGGTTTTGCGCTACAACCCCGACGGCATCTTTTTGTCCAACGGCCCTGGCGATCCTAAGGATTTGCCTGAGGTTATCGAAAACGTTAAGAAGATGCTCGGTAAGAAGCCTATTTTCGGCATCTGCCTGGGCCATCAGCTGATGGCTCTCGCTAACGGCGCCGATACCTATAAAATGAAGTTTGGCCACCGCGGCATCAACCAGCCTGTTAAGGATCTGCGCAGCGGCCGCATCTACATCAGCTCGCAAAACCACGGCTACGCTGTAGATGAAGCTTCTATCGAGGGTAAGGGGATTAATATTACCCATATTTCTATGAACGATGGCACGATTGAGGGCGTGGAATACACCAACCATCCCAGCTTTACCGTGCAATATCACCCCGAAGCCTGCCCCGGCCCCGGTGGTCACGAGTATTTATTTAAGCATTTTATTGATATGATGGAGGGTCGTTAATCATGCCGAAGCTAAGTAATATTAAAAAAGTCCTGGTTATCGGCTCCGGCCCGATCATCATCGGCCAGGCTGCGGAATTTGACTATGCAGGCACGCAGGCCTGCCGCGCCCTGAAGGAGGAAGGCCTGGAGGTTGTGCTGGTTAACAGCAACCCTGCCACCATCATGACTGACGTGCACGTTGCTGACCGCGTTTATGTTGAGCCTATCAACGTAGAATTTTTGGAAAGCGTTATTAAGCACGAGCGTCCTGACTCTCTTTTGGCAACCCTGGGCGGACAGGTTGGCCTGAACATGGCCATGGAGCTGGAGGAAAAGGGAATTTTGAGCGAATACCATGTGCGCCTTTTGGGTACGCAGATCAGCGCCATCAAGCGTGGTGAGGACCGAGAGCTCTTTAAGGAGACGATGGAAAAAATCAACCAGCCTATCCCCGAAAGCACCATTGTTGAAACCGTTATGGCTGCCTGCGAGTTCGGCAAGAAGATCGGCTATCCGCTGATTGTACGTCCTGCCTACACATTAGGCGGTACTGGCGGCGGTATTGCCGATAACGAGGACGAGCTGATTGACATCGTGCAAAAGGGCCTGGGCTACAGCCCCATCGGCCAATGCCTGATTGAACGTAGCATCGCTGGCTGGAAGGAAATTGAATACGAGGTAATCCGTGACGCTGCCGACAACTGCATCACCGTCTGCTCTATGGAAAACCTGGATCCCGTTGGCGTACACACAGGTGACTCCATCGTTGTGGCACCGGCGCAGACCTTGAGCGACCGCGAGGTGCAGCTTTTGCGTCAGGCCTCTATCGACATCGTGCGCGAGTTGGGCGTAGTAGGTGGCTGCAACGTGCAGCTGGCTCTGGACCCGTATTCCGAAAACTACTACGTTATCGAGGTTAACCCCCGTGTAAGCCGCTCCTCCGCACTTGCATCCAAGGCAACAGGCTATCCTATCGCCAAGGTTACCAGTAAGATCGCGGTTGGCTACAACCTGGACGAAATCGAAAACGCTGTTACCAAAAAGACTAAGGCCTGCTTCGAGCCTACATTGGACTACATCGTCCTGAAGTTTCCGCGCTGGCCGTTTGATAAATTTGTTACCGCCGACCGCACACTGGGCACCCAGATGAAGGCAACAGGCGAGGTTATGGCTATAGAGCGCAGCATGGAGGCTTCTATGCTGAAGGCTGTGCGTTGTCTGGAGATCGGCCTCAACCATTTGGAAATGCCCGAGCTGAAGGCGTTGAGTGACGAGGAGATCCACGACCGCATTAAGCTGATTGACGACGAGCGCTGCTTTGTTGTGGCCGAGGCTATGCGCCGTGGCATTACTATTGACGCAATTCACAGCATTACTAAGATTGATAAATGGTTCCTGTCCAAGATCCAGAATATCGTCAAGATGGAAAAGGCACTGGAAACCCACGAGCTTACGCCGTCGCTGCTGCGTAAGGCAAAAAAGATGGGCTTTGCTGACGCCGTTATCGGCAAGCGCACCGGCAAAACGGAATTTGAAATCCGCGAGCTGCGCAAGGTCAACGGTATCGTGCCCACATACAAGATGGTTGATACCTGTGCTGCCGAGTTTGAGGCTGCCACTCCGTACTACTATTCCTGCTATGAAACCGAGGACGAGGTCGCAGTCAGCGATAAGAAAAAGGTTGTCGTACTGGGCAGTGGTCCTATCCGCATCGGTCAGGGCGTAGAATTTGACTACTGCTCTGTGCACTGCGTATGGGCGCTTAAGGAATTGGGCTACGAAACTATCATCATAAACAACAACCCCGAAACCGTTTCCACTGACTTTGATATTTCGGATAAGCTGTACTTTGAGCCGCTTACCGTTGAGGACGTGCTCAATGTTATTGATAAAGAAAAGCCCGAAGGCGTTATCGTGCAGTTTGGCGGCCAGACCGCTATCAATCTGGCAGGCCCATTGCACCGCGCAGGCGTGCAGATTTTGGGCAGCAGCGTTGACAGCATTGACCGCGCCGAGGACCGTGAGCGCTTTGACGAGCTTTTGACCAGCTGCGACATTCCGCGTCCGCAGGGTCACACCGTATTTGACACCGAGGGTGCGCTTGCCGCTGCCCACGATGTCGGCTATCCGACGATGGTACGCCCGTCCTACGTTTTGGGCGGTCGTGCTATGGAAATCGTTTACAATGACGAGGAGCTTAAGCACTATATGTCCAGCGCCGTAAAGGCTTCGCACGAGCATCCTGTGCTGGTTGACCATTATCTGCAGGGCACCGAGGTCGAGGTTGACGCTATCTGCGACGGCAAGGAGGTCCTCATCCCCGGCATCATGGAGCACGTGGAGCGTGCCGGCGTACACAGCGGCGACTCTATCGCTGTTTATCCGCCGCGCAGCCTGAGCGAGGGCGTTATCCGCACCATCATCAGCTACACCAACAAGATGGCCTTAGGCCTTGAGGTTAAGGGCATGATTAACATCCAGTACATCGTACGTGATGAGCACGTATATGTAATCGAGGTTAATCCGCGCTCCTCCAGAACCGTTCCCTTCCTGAGCAAGGTAACAGGTGTGTCCATGGTTGACGTTGCCACCAAGTGTGCTATGGGCGAAAGCCTGCGTGCGCAGGGCTATAAGCCGGGCCTGCGTCTTTTCCCTGATTATTACGCAGTTAAGGCGCCGGTATTTAGCTTCAACAAGATGAGCAACGTTGATATCACCCTTGGCCCTGAGATGAAATCCACGGGCGAGGTTATGGCCTGCGACTACCAATATAGCCGTGCACTGTACAAGGCCTGCATCGCTGCGGGTATCAACGTGCCGCACGAGGGTGCGATTTTGATCACGGTTGCCGATATGGATAAGCCTGAGGCTGTAGAAATTGCCCGCGGCTTTGAGGATCTGGGCTACATTGTCTCTGCAACAGGCGGCACTGCCGAATACCTCAAGGAGCATGGCGTAAACGTAGAGGTTGCCACCAAGGTGAGCGAGGGTCATCCCAACATCATCGACGATATCAAGTCCGGCCGCATCAGCATGGTTATCAACACCACTAAC
This sequence comes from bacterium, assembly GCA_963588395.1. Classification (GTDB taxonomy): domain Bacteria; phylum Bacillota; class Negativicutes; order Acidaminococcales; family Acidaminococcaceae; genus Phascolarctobacterium_A. Next base: position 4,690 of record CAVAHH010000038.1, on the reverse strand, counting down.
CACGGCCGTGATGCCGAGCGCGACGGCTTCAAGATCCGCCGCTCTACTGTAGAGCACGCTATTGCCTGCCTCACCTCCATGGACACTGCCCGCGAGCTGCAGCGCGTTATGAGCGCTATGCGCCGCCGTCGCGTTGTCAGTGTCATCGCTCTGCAGGATCTGACCTGGGAGGACTGATTATGTCTAAGTCTATTGCCACGGCCAAGGTGCTTGGCCAGCGCGTATTAAATATTTCTACTAAATTAATAGAGGTTTACGCACCCGAAATCGCCAAGTGCGCTGTTCCCGGACAGTTTGTGAACGTGAAGGTGTGCAAAAACACCGCGCCGCTCTTGCGCCGTCCCTTCGGCGTAGCAGGTACGGATGCCGCCAAGGGTAGCATTACGATGATTTATCGTATCATTGGCGAGGCAACGCATATTTTAGCGGATGTCGGCGCAGGTGATGAGCTGAGCATCGTCGGCCCCCTGGGTCACGGCTTTGATATGAGTGCCCAAAGACCGCTCCTCGTGGGCGGTGGCCTGGGGCTGGCACCGCTGCTCTTTTTGGCCAACGGCTTCGGCAGCGGTAAGGTTGATATTTTGATGGGCGGACGCACGCAGAGCGAGCTGTTCTGGACGGAGCTGTATAAGGAGCTTTGCCCTGGTATTTACCTGACCACGGACGATGGCAGCGCAGGCGAAAAGGGTACTGTTATGGCGCTCTTGCCTAAGCTTTTGGCAACAGGTAGCTATGACTGTGTGTACGTGTGCGGCCCTGTGCCAATGATGCGTGCCGTAGCGACCGCCTGCTTGGAGGCTGGCGTAAAATGTCAGGTTTCGCTTGAAAAATACATGGCCTGCGGTCTGGGGGCCTGCCTGTCGTGTGCCTGCGAGGGCATTGGCAAGCGCATCAAAGTGTGCAAGGATGGCCCCGTATTTTGGGCCGAGGAGGTTGGCGAATGGTAAAGCAGCTTTATGATGGACGCCTGGCAGTGGATATTGCCGGTCTCAAGATGGCTACCCCCGTCACTACAGGCTCCGGCACCTTTGGCTTCGGCCTGGAATTCACCGACTTTCTGGATCTGGAGAAGGTTGGCGCTGTTACTGTCAAAGGCACTTCCTTAGAGCCTGCGGCAGGCAACAAGGGCCAGCGTGCGGTAGAAACACCGTCCGGTATGCTCAACTGCATCGGCCTCGAAAACCCCGGTAGCGAATATTTTTTGCAGCACACCCTGCCAGAGCTGCGCAAGTACGACGTGCCTGTTATCGTCAACATTTATGGCCACACGCCCGAGGAATATGGCGCTGTTGCCAAAAGGCTGGATGTTGACGGCGTGGATGCTGTAGAAATCAACATCTCCTGCCCCAATGTCAAGGAGGGCGGCATCGTCTTCGGCACTGTGCCCGAGGCAGCAGCCGCAGTTGTGCGCGAGGTAAAGGCCAACACCAGCAAGATGGTTATCGCCAAGCTGTCGCCTAACGTCACCGATATCGTAGTGATGGCCAAGGCCGTGGAGGCTGCAGGTGCAGACGCTATTTCCATGATCAACACGCTTTTAGGCACCAAGATAGATATCGAACGCCAGCGCCCCGTACTGGGCAACGTTACCGGCGGCCTCAGCGGCCCTGCCGTACGCCCTGTAGCAGTGCGCCTGGTGTACCAGGTGGCGCAGGCTGTGCACATCCCCATCATCGGCATGGGCGGTATTATGTGCGCTGAGGACGCTATAGAGTTTATGCTCGCAGGTGCCAGTGCGGTAGCAGTAGGTACAGCCAACTTCGTACAGCCAGATATTGCTGAAACCATTGCTCATGGTATGCTGGCCTATCTGGACAGACATGGCAATAAAAATATCAGTGAAATTGTGGGTCTTGCTCTGCCAAATGGTAAGACAAGCATGCCGCTGTACGACGCTGTATAACGCATCATCTGCGCTATAATTCCGATAGCTTTTGTTATATTAGTTGTATAAAGGAGAAATATTATGCAACACGATGACCGTCTGATCGTAGCACTTGACTTCCCCACGCTGCAAGCAGCAAAGGACTGCGTGCTGGAGCTGGGGGAGGCTGTAAGCTATTATAAAGTTGGCATGGAGCTGTATTATGCGGTTGGCAGCGAAATCATCAGCTTTTTGAAGTCCCAGGGCAAGCATGTCTTTTTGGATTTAAAGCTGCAGGATATTCCTAACACCGTAGCCCATGCGCTCACCGTGCTCAGTGATTTGGGCGCGGATATGATGAACGTCCATGCTGTGGGTGGCAAAAAAATGATGGCCGAAGCTGTGGCCGCAGTGCATGCCGCTGCTGCCTCTGCAGGCCGCGTTGCTCCTAAGCTTATTGCAGTCACTATTTTAACTAGTATGGACGATGAACAGTTTGCTGATTTGAATTACAAAAATACTATTGCCGAGCAGGTTATCAGCCTGGCCAAGCTGGCCAAGGAGGCCGGTATGGACGGCGTGGTTGCTTCGCCCAAGGAGGCAGCCGCTATCCGCGAGGCCTGCGGCCCCGACTTTTTGATCGTTACCCCGGGCGTACGTCCTGCCGGCAGCGATTTAAACGACCAAAAGCGCGTAGCAACGCCTGCAGGTGCTTTGCAAAACGGCAGCAGCCACATCGTTGTCGGACGCCCCATCACCAAGGCGGAGGCAAGACAGGCAGCAGCGCTGGCAATAGTAGATGAAATTAAAGGAGTGTAAGCAAATGGCAGTTTTAGAGGAAAAAGACGTTTTAAAGATGCTGGAGGAAACCGAAGCAGTGCTACACGGTCACTTTTTGCTGACCAGTGGCCTGCACAGCCCCATGTACGTAGAAAAGTTTAACGTGCTGCAGCATCCCAAATATACCGAGCGCCTGTGCCAGGAAATCGCACGCCGCTATGAAAATGATAATGTGGAGCTGGTTGTAGGCCCCATGACCGGTGGCATTTTGCTGGCACACGAGGTGGGCAAGGCTCTAGGCACCCGTGCCATCTTCACCGAGCGTGAAAATGGCAAGATGACATTGCGCAGAGGCTTTCAAATCCCGGCAGGCACCCGCGTGCTGGTAGTAGAGGATATTGTTACCACCGGCGGCAGCGTAAAAGAGGTTATGGAAGTCGTTAAGGAGCACGGCGGCGAGCTGGTAGGCGTTGGTCTGTTGGTTGACCGCAGCGGCGGCAAGGTAGACTTTGGTGTGCGCACCGAGGCTCTGCTGCACCTGAACGTAGAAACCTTTAACCCCGATTCCTGCCCGCTGTGCGCTAAGGGTGAACCCTTCACCAAGCGCGGCAGAACCGGTAAATAATTATAATAGAGCTTGAGAGGCTCCAGACGTTAGGAAGGCTTATTTCCAAAAGCGTCTGGTATAACTAGCAAAGGGCTGTCTTGTGTGCGATGCGTGCAGGGCAGTCCTTTTGTTGTGGTGCGAAATTTTGGAGGCAAGCACAATATGTTGTTAAAATATTGTATAATAAAGATAGTTTATGTTAGACTGCGCAACCAAAAAAACTATGTCTGAAATGGATACATATCAGTAATAAAAGGAGGCACGAATAATGGTAAACCTATCTCAGCAAAAGAGACAGCGGATGATGGAATTCTTGTCAAAACTTAAAGAGGAACATAAAGACGATGATTCTGTACTTATTGCTCTTGGTAAAATCGAGGCAGAGCTAAACGCAAAAAAGTACGGTCTCGTGTGGGAACAGCACGAAGAAGCCGTAGATATAATGATGAAAGATAACATTCCGGTATTTACTGAATGCACAGAAAAGGAAATTCACGCATCAGATAGTGATGATTATAATTTTTTGCTTGAAGGTGATAATCTTCACAGTTTACGACTGCTTGAGAAAACTCATAAGGGAAAGATTGATGTAATTTATATCGATCCACCGTATAACACGAAAAACAAAGACTTCATATATGATGATTGCAAAATTGGTGAAGATGATGGCTACCGTCATAG
>CAVAHH010000038.1:0-748 GCA_963588395.1 bacterium | reverse complement strand
TGATATATATTGATCCTCCTTACAATACAGGTGAAGAAGATTTTATGTATGATGATAATTATGTGGATACAAATGATACTTTTCGCCACAGTAAATGGTTGTCATTTATGTCTAAACGACTTAAAGTTGCATACCGCTTGTTAGCACCACATGGGTTTATTTTTATAAGTATTGATGATAAAGAGGCTGCATCATTACGCCTACTCTGTGATGAAATATTTGGCGAGAGTAATTATGAGAAAACTGATTATATCCAAGTTCGCTATCCAGATAAAACTTTGAAATCTGACATGAAATATCATAAAGAAATTGAGCAGGTGCTGGTATATAAAAAAAGTGATGAAGCAAAACCGTATATAAAGCCCCAAGAATATAATTATGAAAAATTCATTTATTCCGTAGAGGAACTGACGACGGGCACAGAAATGGAACTTGGTGGAAAGCAAGTCATTCTTTTTAAGGACGGAGAATACCGAATAACCAAGCATGATGCTGGTTTTAAAGATGGTTTAAAAGAAATATGGGCGACAGGAACTATATTAAATGGCAATTCTTCTGGAAGATTCTTTAGAGATTATCTTGATGGTAGAAAAGAGAAGGATGGATTAGGCGTATTATATAAGGTTTTTGATATTGGAGATGATCAATACGATTACCGTTATTTTACCGGACCGAAAAAACAAAATGCTACTAAAGGAAAATACTATCAAGGAGTTCCGAGTGACAAAATGGAAGACGATGCAAAGAA
>CAVAHH010000037.1:581-10590 GCA_963588395.1 bacterium | reverse complement strand
CGGTAGGAAAGCCTGGATATGGCAAAGTTTTAATCGCTACAGCCTTCAACGGACTTTGTCCGATAACACGCACCTTATCTATATCCTCTTCTACAATGGCACCTGCCTCACGCAGCTTTGCGATCAAAGGCTTTTGATGCTCAGGCAGAACGTTTTCTACAACCACATCGCCGCCGGTCATCGCAGCAGCTATCATGTAAGTACCGGCCTCAATACGATCAGGGATAATGGTATAATCTGCCCCATGCAGCTCCTTTACGCCCTCAATACGGATGGTATCAGTGCCTGCACCACGGATTTTGGCACCCATCTTGTTGAGGTAATTAGCCAAATCAACTATCTCCGGTTCCTCGGCAGCATTTTCCAAGATTGTCGTTCCTTCTGCCAAAGAAGCAGCCATCATAATATTTTCTGTGGCTCCGACACTAGGAAAGTCAAAATAAATGCCGGTGCCCTTAAGTCCATCAGGAGCAGAGGCCTCAATATAACCATGACCCTGTTCTATCTTTACGCCCAAGGCCTCAAAGCCCTTAAGATGAATGTCAATCGGACGGGCGCCGATAGCGCAGCCACCAGGCATAGAAATGCGGGCCTTGCCAATACGTGCAAGCAATGGTCCCATCACAAGGAAGGACGCGCGCATAGTACGCACAAGCTCATACGGAGCTTCAAAAGAGGTAATATTTGTGCTATCAATATCCAGCACATTAGCCTTAGGGTTAAATTTAACCTTTAGTCCCAAGCATTTTAACACTTCACTTATAGTATGAACATCCTCCAGCATCGGTACCTCGTCGAGATGGCTCGGCGTTGTGCCCAGAATGGAGGCTGCAATAATAGGCAGCACAGCGTTTTTCGCACCGCTGGTCTTCACTGCACCAACAAGGCGGTTTCCGCCTCTAACAATTAGTTTTTCCAAAATAACCCTCCTGCATGTGCGAAGTTAAAAATTTTTCCGTAACAAATATTTTATCATTAAATCCATGCAAGTTTCAATACTTAATGCAAAGAAAAAGCCGGTGTTGTTCCGGCTCAGAAGTTCACCCGCTGGCGGTCTGCCAAAATATTATAATAGGTTTCCTTTTCCATCAGCTCGTGGCGGATAGCCTTCCTCGCTTCATCGTCATCACACTCTGCCAGACGCTTGCGTAGGGCTGCAATATCCTGCTTAAGCATCAGCATTTTGTTACCAGCCAGACTCTCAACAATATCAGCCATTTTTTCCAGTCCTTTCCAAACGATTTCTAACTTATAGCATACTATAATGGCGTTTAATATGCAAGAAAAAAACTGTGACAAAAGGCAGAAAACTAGCACCCGAAGCCATAATGGTTCCGGGTGCCGGTTTATAGCGATTGTTACCTGTTGAATTTTATCCATCAAACAGCTTTTTGCGCACTATATTATAAACGTACCACTCTTGCCTGCCCATGCCACATAAATTTTGTTGCTAAAGCCAAAAGCTCTGCGTCCTCCAGACCTGCACTCACCAAAACTACGTCTGTCTGCAAAAGGCTTACGCTCAAATCGCAGAACATTTTGCGCAGTTCATTAATCATACGTGCATCGCCATCATTCAGCTGCCCTGGTGTGCGCTCTGCCAAATGCCAATAAAGCTGTTTTAAGATATAGCTTTCGTTTTTATTGTACTCCTTGATATTATCAATGATAACATAAGGATATACTTCCTCATCGCGCCACGTAGCCTTATACACATCAAGCACTTTATCTTCATACTGCTGCTTGTAAGTGCCCCAGCCTTCACGATCATCAAACTTCAGCATATCCTCCAGCTTATCACGACAGCTGATAACCTTGCGGCAACGCACGAGCATAGCGTAAATCAAGGCACGCTCTGCTTCCGTCGTCTGCTCTGCCGCAGGCGTGATGGCAAAAGCCTGCAGACCGTTGTTCAATCCATGACGACGCTCTGCCTCCAGCTGCGCCATTTTTAAGTGCTGCATAGACAGCAGACTGTCAACACCGCTTATAGGCAGACCTTGCGCCTGCAGGCCGGCAACTTCGTCCTCATTACACAGCACCATAACACGTAGTTCCTTTTCTGAGTGCATAAGCTCGCTAATTACGCTCATTTGTCACTCTCCAGGAAAGCAGCAAATGCTTTATAGGTATAATATACATCCAGCTTAGAGCTCAGCTCAAAGGGAGAGTGCATGCACAAAATGGGCACGCCCAAATCAACCACGTCCATATCCATAGAAGCAACGTACAGTGCTACGGTACCGCCGCCTCCCTCGTCAACGGCGCCCAGCTCACCAATCTGCCAATACACATCTGCTTCATCCAAAATACTGATGACCTTGGCCATAGTCTCGGCACTGGCATCATTGGAGCCGGATTTACCGCGCGCACCGGTATATTTTGTCAGTACAGGCCCTTTGTTGACAAAGCAGCTGTTACGTTCTTCATAAACGGAAGCAAAGGACGGGTCATAGGCACCATTGACATCAGAGGAAAGCGCAGTGGTATGACGCAACAGGCTACGGATATCAGCAGCCTGCGTTGCCGCTAAATCCTCCAAATAATGCAGAACAAAATCCGAGCTCAGGCCGGTATTACCATAAGAGCCGATCTCTTCCTTATCCGCCAGCACCGTCACCGTAGTAAAATGCGGTGCTTTAGTTGCAATTTCCGCTGTCAGAGCAGTATAAGCGCAAACCTTGTCATCCTGGCCATAAGCACCAATCAGACTGCGGTCAAAGCCAACATCTGCCGCCTTAGTCGCAGGCACAAATTCTATCTCCGCACGCAAAAAGTCGCGTTCGGTAATGCCATACATCTCATTAAGTAAGGCCAGCGTATTCAGCTTTACAGCATCCTTGACGCCATCCTCACTTTCATCCACAAAGGGTAGGCTGCCAATAACAATGTTCAGCTCCTCGCCCTTAATGCCCTCGCTCAGCTTGCGCTCATTCTGCTTGGCACCCAGGTGCGGCAGAAGGTCGGTAACGCAAAATACAGGATCGCCTTCCTTTTCGCCCACGCACACGGGCACAACAGTGCCATCTTTTTTTATGATCACACCATGCATAGCCAAGGGAATTGTTACCCATTGATATTTGCGGATACCACCATAATAATGCGTTTTGAAGTAAGCCATCTCATGGTTTTCATATACAGGATTCGGTTTTAAGTCCAAACGCGGCGAATCGATATGAGCCACGTTCAGACGCACACCCTCAGCAAGCGGAGCCGTACCAAAGGTGGACATCAAAATGGCCTTGCCACGGTTCACAAAATATACCTTATCGCCCGCTTGGTAGCTCTTGCCAGCTTCAAAGGAAACGTAGCCTGCTGCCTGCAAGGCCTCAACCGCCTTAGCCGTAAATTCACGCTCCGTTTTGGCATTATTTAAAAAATCCTTATAGCCCTCACAATAAGCATAAGCAGCCTCTTTGCTGTCAGCCGCCTTTTTAGCGATATGCGGAAACTCCCATGTAAGCTCCTTCTGCAATTCCTTCGCACTTGTCATAAATCTATCACTCCTTGTTATCAGCTATAAAATACTAAGAAAATAATACCACAAATTAAGTAATTTGTTTAGGGGGTTAGAGTCTGCTAATACTACGCCTGCAAAAGTATACGTGTATTCATAAGCATATACAGCAAATTAAAAGGAGCAGCCCTTGCTAAGCTGCTCCCTTTAATTTAGGAAATGGGATGTGATATGTATATATCTGCTTATTCAGCAAATAACGGAGTAGAAAGGTAGCGCTCACCAGTATCAGGCAGCAGTGCTACGATAACCTTGCCCTTGTTTTCCGGACGTTTCGCTAAAACAGTAGCAGCGTAAACAGCTGCGCCGGAGGAAATGCCTACGAGCACGCCTTCACCATGAGCGATAGCACGGCCTGTCTTGAACGCGTCCTCGTTTTCAACAGCAATAATTTCATCATAAATTTTGGTATCCAGGGTTTCAGGAACAAAGCCTGCGCCAATGCCCTGAATTTTGTGCGCGCCGGCGACCCCCTTAGAAAGCACCGGAGAGCCTGCAGGCTCAACAGCAACCACCTTTATATTGGGATTTTGCGATTTAAGATATTGACCAACGCCGGAAACCGTGCCGCCGGTGCCTACGCCAGCTACAAAAATATCAACCTTGCCCTCGGTATCACGCCAGATTTCCGGTCCGGTGCTGCTTCTGTGAGTAGCAGGATTTGCAGGGTTGGTAAACTGGCTGGGAATGAAGCTGTTAGGTGTGCTTTCAGCCAGCTCCTGAGCCTTAGCTATCGCACCCTTCATACCCTTGGCGCCATCAGTCAGCACCAGCTGCGCACCATAGGCCTTGAGCAGGTTGCGGCGCTCAACGCTCATTGTTTCGGGCATCGTCAGGATGATTTTGTAACCGCGGGCAGCAGCAACAGACGCCAGACCTATGCCGGTGTTGCCGCTGGTGGGCTCAATAATAGTAGCCCCCGGCTTTAAGGCGCCACTTGCCTCGGCCTCATCAATCATTGCCTTAGCGATTCTATCCTTGACGCTGCCGGCAGGATTAAAGTATTCCAGCTTAGCAACAATTTTTGCTTCTAATTTATTTGCTTCTTCGTAATTTTTCAGCTCCAAAAGCGGAGTACCACCAATCAAATCAGTAATGCTAGTATAAATTGCCATAATAAATATCTCCTTTATATCAATCAGTCAGATTCAGTTTTAATCTTTCAATATCTTGTTCATGCTCTTTACTGGCAACAACATCGCCAGTCCAATATCAGCTTCGGTAATTTCATCATGCTCAATCCCTTCGCTATAATCTCTAGTAATCATAGCTGTTTTATAGGTATTATTATACAGACATTTTCATGCTTGTCAACAAAGAAATTAAATTTTTTCTATTCTTGACAAAGCAAGCGCTGTACTGTACCATATGAAACATATTAAGGCAGTAGGAATTATTTTGCCTGCGGCTAATAAAGCAAATTTATGAAAAATCCACATGCACATAGAGGATTTACCAGCGAGAGGAAGAATATTTTAATATTATGGATAAGCAATTTATATATGCAGATAATGCAGCTACAACAAAAATGAGCGACGTTGCTATCAAGGCAATGCTACCCTATCTAAATGAAATCTATGCTAATGCCTCCAGCGTGCATCTTTTAGGACAGCGCAGTGCAGCTGCCCTGTTCGCTGCCCGCAGGCAGGTAGCAGACGTTTTGCATTGTACCCCACGTGAGATATTTTTTACCTCCGGTGGCAGCGAAGCTGATAACCAGGCACTCATCAGTGCTGCTGCTTGGGGCAAATCACAAGGCAGGCGTCACATTGTTTCTACCTCCATGGAGCACCACGCCATTTTGCACACACTCCAGGCATTGCAGGAAGATGGCTTTGAAGTCACGCTTTTGCAGCCTGCAGCCGACGGCCGTATAAGCGCCACGCAGGTAGAACAGGCCTTGCGCACGAACACCTGCTTAGTTTCCGTTATGTATGCCAACAACGAAACAGGCGCTATCCAGCCTATCAAAGAAATCGGCGCTCTCTGCCACCAGCGTGGCATCATCTTCCATACAGACGCAGTTCAGGCTGCCGGTCACATTGATATTGACGTAGAACGCGACAACATTGATATGCTGTCGCTATCGGCGCATAAGTTTCACGGACCCAAGGGAGTGGGTCTGCTGTACGCCAAAAGCAGCCTGCTGCTCACCAGCCTCATCCGCGGCGGCGGTCAGGAACGCGGCAAACGCGCAGGCACCGAAAACCTGCCCGGAATCGCCGGTCTTGCCGCAGCTTTGGCAGACGCCGCGCAGCACATGGAGCAAAGCACTGCCTACATCACCGGTCTGCGCGATGCTCTGCGCACCGGCTTAGACAAAATTGACGGCAGCAGCTTTAACGGTAGCCGTGAGCACTGCCTACCCGGAACAGTTAACTACAGCTTTAAAGACGTCAACGGCGAAGCACTGCTTTCGCTTTTGAGTAACGAGGGCATCTGCGCCTCCTCCGGCTCTGCCTGCTCCGCCGGCTCGCTTGACCCCAGCCACGTGCTTTTAGCCATGGGCCTTACGCCCGACATGGCGCAGAGCGCGCTGCGCTTTTCACTGAGCAGCTACAACACTATGGAAGAAATAGCAACCATCGTCGCCAAGGTAAGCGAAGCAGTTGAACGTTTGCAGAGGTGACGCCATGACACAAGCAGCCCAATTAATCACCCAGCTCGCCTGTAAGCACAATCTACAGGACGCTGAGTTGTTAGAGCTAATCACCAGCACGGATCCTGATACAAACGCCTTGCTTGCTCAGGCGGCAGACAAGATCCGTCGCCAATATTATGGTGACGCCGTCTATATCCGCGGGTTGATAGAATTCACCAATTATTGCAGGAACAACTGCTATTACTGCGGTATCCGCGCCGGTAACAGCCAGGCGCAGCGCTACCGCCTGACGCAGGAGGAAATACTTGCCTGCTGCGCCGAAGGCTACAAGCTGGGTTTTCGCACCTTTGTGCTGCAAGGCGGCGAGGATCCCTATTTTACAGATGAAAAAATCTGCAGCATCGTCAGCGCCATCCACAGCAAATACCCGGATTGTGCAATTACGCTTTCTATCGGCGAAAAGGAGCGTGCCAGCTACCAGGCTTATTTTGACGCCGGTGCCAACCGCTACCTTTTGCGTCACGAAACTGCAGACGAAGCACATTACCGTAGGCTGCACCCTGACAGCATGAGTCTTGCCAACCGTAAGCGCTGCCTGTTTGATTTAAAGGAAATAGGCTATCAGGTCGGTGCAGGCTTCATGGTAGGCTCACCCTGGCAGACGCCGCAAAACCTTTTAGCTGACCTGCGCTTTCTGCAGCAGCTTGATCCTGATATGATCGGTATCGGTCCTTATATCACTCATGCGCACACACCCTTTAAGGATAAAACAAGCGGAACACTACAAGAAACCCTGCGCCTGCTTTCTATCCTACGCCTGCTGTTTCCCTACGCGCTGCTGCCTGCCACCACAGCGCTTGGCACCATCGCTCCCAATGGACGTGAGCTGGGGCTGCAGGCCGGCGGTAACGTAGTGATGCCTAATCTTTCGCCTGCAGGAGTTCGCAAGCTGTACGAGCTTTATGCCAACAAAATCTGCACAGGCGAGGAGGCGGCGCAATGCCGCAGCTGTCTGGAGGCACGCGTAAAGCTGGCAGGCTATAATGTTGTTACAGATATCGGCGATGTACGCCGCAAGCTAGATTAAAGAGACGAGGAGATACTTATGAATAAAAAAGCTATAATTGCCATGAGCGGTGGCGTGGATTCCAGCGTCGCCGCCCTGCTGATGCTAGAGCAGGGATACGAGTGCACAGGCGTCACCATGAAGCTTTTCAATAATGATGATGTTGGTGTTCCTAAGCTACACAGCTGCTGCTCGCTCGATGACGTGGCAGACGCACGCAGCGTTGCCGCAAATTTAGGCATGCCTTACTATGTTTTTAATTTTGCCGACCGCTTTGAGCATGATGTTATAGACCGCTTTGTCGATGCCTATGTCCATGGGCAGACCCCCAATCCCTGCATTGACTGCAACCGTTATCTAAAATTTGACCAGCTTTTCGTGCGCGCACAGGAATTAGGCTGTGATTACGTCGTAACGGGTCACTATGCGCAAATCAGCTACGATGAAGCCAAAGGCCGTTACTTGCTGCGCAAGGCAGTCGATCCGCTTAAGGACCAAAGCTACGTGCTGTATTCCCTGACGCAAAAGCAGCTGGCGCACGTGCAGTTTCCGCTCGGCGGCCTGCACAAAACCGAGGTACGCGCCATTGCCGAAAAGCACGGCTTTGTTAACGCGCACAAGCACGATAGCCAGGACATCTGCTTTATCAAGGAGGGCACCTATGCCGATTTCATCGAAGCACGCCTGGGACGTAAGTTCCCTGCAGGCAACTTTGTTGACGAAAGCGGCAAAGTGCTGGGGCGCCATAAGGGCATCATCCACTACACTGTCGGCCAGCGCAAGGGTTTAGGGCTGGCACTGCCGCAGCCTATGTATGTCAAGGAAATTGATACGCAAAATAACGCCGTCATCCTCGCTACTAATGACGGTCTGTTCACCAAAAACGTTACTGCTAAAAATATCAATCTCATCGATTGTGATGCTATCACAGGCCAGCGCCGCGTCAAGGCACGCATCCGCTATCACCACGCAGAGCAATGGGCCACTGTCACCCAACCGGATGCAGACACGCTTAACATCATTTTTGATGAACCGCAGCGTGCCATCACTAAAGGACAATCGGTAGTCATGTATGACGGTGACATAGTTGTCGGCGGCGGCACTATTGTGTAGGCATAATTCCCTTTGTGCGAGGTATTTACATGAAGCAGACAATTTATACTTACGTAATAGAGCATTTGGACGCACACGGACGCTTTAGCGCGCCGCAGCTGTGTGACGACCGCTTCACCACCATCCCCAAGCCCTTAGGCTCAGAGGACGCATTTTACTATACTATGGGCTCCATCCCCAATCCCCGGGCTGCAAGCAAGCTGCTCAAGCTTTTGCGTGCCTATTTGCAGGAGCCTGCGCAGGAGCAGCGCAGCAAGCTGTACAACGCTCTTAGCGGAACAGTATTTGCCGAATACAGCGATTCCTTTGTAGAAGCCTTTGACCGCGACGAAATGAACACCATAGCCTTCGATTTGGCGCGACGCTTCTTTTACAATGCCGAGCAGCGCGAGCAGATAAAGTTTGCCATGCTGCTTTTTGGCATCTATGGCATGGAGCAGCTACAAAAAACTGACAACGAGCTGTGGCAGGATGTTGTACGCATGGCCCACTGCGAGGAATTTACCTTTGCCTTTTTATACGCCTGCCGCCTGACTAACTACAGCCCGCAAAATGAAATTTGGGAACTGCTGCGCTGCACCAGTGGCTGGGGCAAGGTTTTTGCTATTATCGATTGCCGTTGCCGTTGTGAGGAGGAGCGTCTTTGGCTGCTGGAATATGGTCCCGAAATTGACGTAGAATATCCACCGCTGGCAGTAAAATTTATCACAGCCACACGACTTTCCCAGCTACTGCAACAGCCTTTAGAATATAATCTGTATAAGAGCGCTATCGTAATTTTGGGCAATTATTTGATTATGCTCAACCACTTTCCCATTGCGGTCATTGAAGAGCATTTCAATATTACCGACATCGACCTGTATTCCATGCTACAAAACCTGCTTAAGCAGGCAGAACGCCTGGCAACACAGCCGGATGACATTTTGGATATGCTCACCTTCGCACGCTCCTTACAGCAGCTGGCAGATGAGCGGAACCTTTCCCAGCTTACAGCCAACCAATGTGAGTTGCTCATTGCTGCCTGTGAAAAGCTCATTTATAGCAAGGACTGGCGTGAGGATATCGCTACAGGTATCTTAAAGGATGGCAAGATCAACTACCTGCTTTGCGATTTGGCCTTTGAGCTGGACATGGATATCTGGCAGTTTTTGTATGACTACTGGCTAAAGCATCCTGACGAAACCGCACTGCTGCCCTATCTGTTATCTTATGAGGGCGAGCAGCGCTCGGAGCGTGTCCTGCAGCAAATAGAGGCACGGCTTCCACACTACAGCAGTGAGCAGGATGCTCTTATGGTTCCCCTGCGTTATCTCAGCACGCATCCCGGTCAGGGAGAAGCCATTATCTGCGCAGCACTGGAGTCCATCTACGACCTGACGCGCGGCATCGCCTGTGGCATTTTGGATGATTGGGGCGCAGAATATATCACACCTGCTATCCGCAAGTCGCTCATCACCGCGCGCACCCTCAGTAATAACGACGTTGTCAGCGCACGGATTGATAGTCTGCTGGAAGGCAAAAAATTTGATATCGGTCAATTCATCCACGGGATGAATGAATAAAAGCACTTAATAAAAAGTCCTGCAAATCACTAGATGTAACTTACCTTGCATCTACATGAATTGCAGGATTTTTTGTTTTAATAACATTTTTTCATTTTTTCTTTGATTTGTATATTGACACATCGCTTTGATAATGCTATAATTAATTC
>CAVAHH010000037.1:0-571 GCA_963588395.1 bacterium | reverse complement strand
GTCGATAACTGAAATTGCTCATGACAATTCAAAATTGGAGGTGCTATTATGATTGATAACACAATTGACAAAAAGGCTACCCGCGGCGGTGTAAGAGCTGGTGCAGGCCGCAAAAAAACCTTGCCGGAAGGTGCAAGAGCAGCAACATTCATGTTGTCTGATGATGAGCGTATAGCCGTAAAAAAATTTATCGTTGAAATGCGCAAAAACGGTCAAGAAGAACTGGATAAAGACCATGAAGCACAAAAGCTGATGGATGAAGCTGTAAGACCTCTTGCAGAAAAACTGCATAAGATTATCAAGCTATATGGCGGTCGCGGCAAGGGCTTCCGCAAGGCCGAAGAAATGAGCAAAATCATCGGTATTATAGCATTTAAGGATTCTGTGAGTATGTGGGAGAGAGAAAATCCCAGAAATTACGAACGCTAATCCACACTAGGCAACATAAGCAGTCTGTAGTAACAACAACTTTTATACGTGCAGTTTCGTATTGCAGTTTGGCTAAAACTAAAACCCCGGAACTAAGTTCCGGGGTGCTTTTTCAATGGAGCTACTGACGGGATTCGAACCT
>CAVAHH010000036.1:0-10644 GCA_963588395.1 bacterium | reverse complement strand
GACTAACGCAGCCATTACGGCTGCCTCCTTTCTAAATACTCCCTAATAAATCTCCCAAAAAACGAAAAGGACCTTCCCAAGCAGGGAGACACTTCACCCACGCTAAAGAAAGTCCTCGTTGACTGTCTGCCCTTATTATAGCAGACAGAGCGCTTTATTGTCCAGCTTTATTTTTCTTGGGGGAGACACTAGGAAAGCAGCTGTAGCAGAATCTCCTCCAGCCTGCTATAGGTGCGGCCGCCGCGGCGGATGCCGCTGTTTAGATCGGCAATATCCAACAATGCCTGTCTGACGCGCTCCTCCTTAAAGCGTCTGCTATCCTGTGCCAAAAACTTATAAGCATAAGGATTTTTCACGCCAATCGCGTCCATAATTGCTTTTTGGTCCAGCCCCTGCCGTTTAAGCTCCAGATAGCGCAACACCTGACGCAGCTTGGCCGCTACCATTCCTATAATGGGTAATATATTATACGAGCCGCGCTTAGCCTCTATAGCCAAAATCTCCAGCGCCTCCTGCACTTTGCCTCCCATGATAGCATTATTGACGGCAAATGCAGATGGGTTGGCAAGCGGTGAAAAAATATCCAGCACATCCTGCCGCGTCCATTGCCTGCGCTCGCCTGCATATAGCGCCAGCTTAGCAATTTCCTGCCGCAAAATTCCTAACGGAATATCATCACTCACAGGCTCCAGGTAGCTCATAAGCGTGCCAACGGCATCAGGCGTAAAGCGTGCGCCATAAACTGCCTCCTGCGTATGCAGCCACCCCTGCACATCGCGCAGCTTCAGCCTGTCGCAGGCGCATAAAAGTGCTTTGTCCTTTATCTCCTTATAAAATTTAGTACGCCTGTCCAAGCCTTTGGTGCTGATAACCACAAAGCAGTATTCAGGAACATCTGTCATAATCCTCGTCAGCTGCTCCAGTCTTTTTTTAGCAGCAGCGCTTTCTGCCTCAGCCTCACCATTATTCTTGGCCTTTGAGGACTTTTTCCCCCACAGCCCTTCATCACGCACAAGCACCAACGATTTCCCGCCAAAGAAGGGATAGGTATTGATGACGGCGGCAAGCTCCGCTATATTGGTGTCCTTCTCAAAGCTTTCTATGCTGCGGTCACTTGTCGCGGTATCTGCAAAAATATAGTCCGGGACAGCCGCCAGAATGCTGTTATGATAGTCTTCCTCCTCGCCGTACAGCACGAGCACCTGCGTTTTGGGAATTTCCTTATGCTGCTGTAGCTTGTACAATAATTCATCCGGTTTTATTTCCACCGCTGTTCCACCTCAAAATTTATCTTTATCATACACATAACTATAGCATTTTATCCCCTCCGCGTCAAAAGTAATCTTGATGCACCCTGATTCATCTGTGCGCAAAATGCAGCTGCCTGCCTCCTGCAGGCGTTGCAGTGTTTCCGCATGCGGATGGCCATAGCGGTTGCCACGCCCACAGCTGATAACTGTCAGCCTTGGCCGCACCTGTGCCAAAAATTCTGCTCCCGTACTGTTGCGCGAGCCGTGATGGCCTGCCTTGAGCACCGTATATTGTTGCACAAGCTGCAGGTTGCATTCGCGCTCTACACCCATGTCACCTGTAAGCAGCACGCTTCCCTGCGCACAACGCACTGCCGCCAGCGTACTGGCCTCGTTTCCACTCACCTGCTGTTGTGGTATATCCACCAGCTGCAATTGTGTTTGTTCATCCAGCTCTATCTGTTCTCCGCTATGAGGAATTTTAACATTACTGATTTTCCCCTGCTGCAAGATTTCTGCCAGCATTTTGCTACTCTCTGCCGTCAGCAGCTCGTTAGGCACAAGCAACGTCCCCACCTCCATTTGCCGCACCAGCGAAGGCGCACCACCCACATGATCAAAGTCGTAATGGCTAAGCAGCAGAACGTCTATTTTGCTATAGCCCAAGGAACGCAAAAAGGGAGCGACAACCCTACTGCCCGTAGCAGTATTTTTCAACCCGCCTGTATCAATAACTACAACCCTTTGCGTCGGTATCACAACTACGGCACAGTCCCCCTGACCCACATCCAAAAAATATACTGTAAACGGCAGCGTCCGCTGCTGCTGCCACCAAAGCGTTGCCGACAAAGCCAAAGCGATAGCAGCCATCCCCACGCGCCTCTCCCTGCCCGTAAAAAGCTGCAGCCAGCCAAAATCAGTCCACAGCGCCAGCAAGGCATAATAAAGCACGCCACAGTACGCAGGTAGGCTGCCGATAACTACGGTAGCAAAGGGCAGCTGCGCCAGATAACGTGCCTGCTGCAAAACCTGCTGCAGCAAAAACTGCGCTGCACCTAGTAGTACATCACCACCTGGAATGCGGCTGCCAACAAGCGCCAGCTGCGCTACCAGCTCCAGCACAGGCACCAGCACTATATTACTGACAAGGGAAATAAGCGAAAGCTGATGAAAATAACATACCTCCAGCGGCACCACTGCCAACTGCGCCGCCAATGTCACCGCCGCCCCCTCGGCCACAGGCGCAGGCAAAAAGCCAGGCAGAGCACGCCTGCACGCAGGCAGCAGGCACAAAAGCCCTGCCGCTGCCCCAAACGACAGCTGAAAGCCAATATCTAAAAGCCACAATGGCCGCACGCAAAGCATGCCTGCCAGCACCAGGCACAGCAAACGCCCACGCTCGGCGCCGCGTCCGCACCACAAAAGCACCAAGGCCATGGCCAGCGCACGCACGACAGGAGCACGCAGACCACACAAAAGCGCATACAATACCAGTAGCATACTCACGATACGGCTACGGTGTGGCTGCGGCAGCGGCGAAAGAATTGCCAGCAGCAGTCCACTGAGCATAACAAGATGCGTGCCCGACACCGAAAGCAGATGCGCCAGGCCGTTAGCAGTAAAGACATCACGTGTTTCCTCGTCCAGACGACCGCTGCCTCCCAACAGCATACCGCTGAGCAACGCCCCCTGCTCCTTACCCATACGCTCCTGTAAATTATTGCACAGTGCCAGGTACCACAGCTGTAGCTTCTGCCAGGCGCTACTGCTTGTATCTGCGGCCAGCAGCTGCGCACCTTTCAGACGTGCTCCCAGATTGTTTATCCTGTTATATAAAGCACCGTCAAAGCCGCCTGGGTTACGCAGGCTCACCAGCTCCCCCAGCGTACCACGCACAAGCACTCTGCCCGTTTGCGGCAGGGCATCACCCTTCAGGCCTACACGTAAGCGGCCGTTATAAGCAACAGCCTTTCCCTGCACCTTTAGCTCTTCACAACGCAGGACAAAGCCACCATATCCATCGTTAAAGTATACACTTACAGGCTCAACTGTCCCCAGCACCTGTGCCTGCTGTCCAATGTAGGGTGTAAGTATTTGCGCTGCTTCAGGCTGCGTGCGCAGGCCGCTACCCAGACCCACAAGCAACAGACAGAAATACAATAGCACCATAGCCGCCTTAGTCTGATGCAGGCATAAATGTAACACGCCTAAAACACCTGCCAGAGCCAGCGCATAAGCAAAATACCCACTATAAGCAGCCAGCTCACTACGTAGACCGCTGTAAATGCCAAGCACAAGACATAATGTGCCGCTGTAGACAAAGTGCATCCTAATCCACCTCCACCAAGGGACGCAAGCGCTCTAGCTTAGCCTTGCCAATACCCTTTACCTTAAGCAGGTCATCAACGCTGCCAAAGCGTTTACCCTGCCTGTATGTGGCAATACGCTGCGCCAGCGCCGGTCCCACCCCCGGGAGTGTCTCTAACTCGGCGGCGCTGGCTGTGTTGAGCTTGACACGCGCAGCAGCTTTATTTACCGGCGTACTGCTGCTTTTGGCTGTATTGCCCGTGCTGGCCTTAGCTTTACTCTGCGCAGACACCTTTGCGGCTGACTGCTTTATTGCAGGCACGTTCACCTGATTGCCGTCCTTGAGATTACGCGCCAGGTTCACCCTCTCCCTGTCGGCTCTAGCAGTCAAGCCACCGGCTGCCTCCACCGCATCAAGTGCCCTGCTACCTGCAGGCAGCTCGTACATACCAGGCTCTAACACCGCGCCACTCACATAAACGGTTATTTTTTTATCGTTGCTTCGCTCCTTTGGCATCGTTTGCCCTGCAACAGGTAACAGTGCGTTTTTCCCGCTACCACTGCTGCTTGTAGCGTAGTCACTAAAAATGCCGGTAAGTACGCAACCGAGCAGCAAAATTACGAGGAACATAATTTTCTTCTTTTTGTTATCCAACAATATCATCCTCCCTTACCTTTATACATACAAAACACAAGCAAAATTTATCTACTGCCCCTTACTGTCTATATGCGTTTGCTACCCAGACCTAAGCCATAAACAAATAAAAAGAGCCTCCAAGAATAACCTTTACGTTATTCTCAGAGACTCTGAAAATGTAAGCGTTATTTAGTACTACTAAATAATGTCCTGCGACACTTGCTGCTTATTTTTTTGTACGTGCCACGGCCTTGCCTATAGGCTGCTGCTACGCTTTAGAGATTACAAATTATTTGGCTACGATATTTACCAGACGGCCAGGTACGCAGATAACCTTGCGCACGGTAGCGTTGCCGATGTGAGCCTGTACGTTGGCGTCAGAGAGCGCGATCTTTTCCAGATCGTCCTTGGTGGCAGCAGCGGGAACAGTCAGGCGACCACGCACCTTGCCATTAACCTGCAGCACGATTTCGACATTGTCAACCTTTAAGGCCTCCTCGTCGTATTCAGGCCAGCTTTGATCATGCACACTGCTGTTTTCGTCGATAGCACCACGCCACAGCTCCTCAGTGATATGAGGTACAAACGGGCTCAGCATCTTAATCAAATCAGAAATTGCTTCGTAGATCAAGCCAGCGTTGGGTTCGGGTTTAGCTTCTTTATAAGCATACAGCGCATTTACCAGCTCCATGAGCGTGGAAATAGCGGTGTTGAAGTTAAAGCGGGTTTCGATATCGTTGGCAACCTTTTTGATGCTGCCATGCAGCACGCGGCGCAGGTCCTTATCGGTTTCATCCAGGCTGCTTACGTCATAGCTGGTAACCTTCTGCTCCAGCTGCGGCATGTAGTTCAGCACAATGCGCCAGATACGGTTGAGGAAGCGGAAGGAGCCTTCTACGCCCTGGTCGCTCCACTCCAGCTCACGTTCAGGAGGAGCAGCGAAGAGGATGAAAAGACGTGCGGTATCAGCACCATACTTAGCCAAAATTTCCTCGGGGGAAACAACGTTACCCAAGGATTTACTCATTTTGGCACCATCCTTGATTACCATGCCCTGGGTCAGCAGATTGCTGAAGGGCTCGTCGTAATCCAAAAGTCCTGCATCACGCAGCACCTTAACAAAGAAGCGGGAATAGAGCAGATGCAAAATAGCATGCTCAATACCGCCGATATATTGGTCAACAGGACCCCAATAATTGTTGAGATCCTTAGCAAACGGCAGCTTGTCGTTGTGCGCGTCTGTATAACGCAGATAGTACCAGGAGGAGCACAGGAATGTGTCCATGGTATCGGTCTCGCGGGTTGCGTCCGCACCGCACTTGGGGCACTTGCAATGTACAAAGCTTTCCGAAGTGGACAGCGGCGATTTAGCACCGGCAGTAAAGCTTACATCCTCGGGCAGGCGTACCGGCAGGTCTTCTTCAGGCACCAACACCTCACCGCAATGCGGGCAGTAAATGATAGGAATCGGCGCACCCCAATAACGCTGACGGCTGATGAGCCAATCGCGCAGGCGGAAGTTTACACGACGCTTGCCGAAGCCTTCCTTTTCAGCCTTGTCCATGATTGCGCTCATAGCGGCATGCATTTCCATACCGGTAAATTCGCCAGAGTTCACCAGCATACCTTCCTTTTCCTCGTAGGCACAGGTCATTTCCTCCAGCTTCAGCTCTTTGCCAACCGGGCAGATGGTAACGATCTTGTCGATACCATATTTATCAGCAAACATCCAGTCACGCTGGTCGCCTGTAGGAACGCCCATTACAGCGCCTGTACCATAATCATACAGAACGTAGTTGGTAACCCAGATTTCTACCTGACGTCCGGTGAAGGGGTTGACGCAATATACGCCGGTAAAAATGCCTTCCTTTTCGGATTCGCTGGAGGTACGCTCGATTTCGGACTGATTACGTACACGCTCGCAGAAGGCTTTGATTTCTTCGGCCTTGGGATTGTTTTCGCAGATGGTCTTAATCAGCGGATGCTCGGCAGCCAGCGCCATAAAGGTTACGCCATAGGCGGTATCAGGACGGGTTGTGTAAACAGCTACCTTATCATTAAGAGCAGGAATTTCAAAGCTGAATTCCAAGCCCTCGCTGCGGCCGATCCAGTTGCGCTGCATGGTCTTTACGCGCTCGGGCCAGCCCTTCAAAAGATCTAGGTCCTTCAGCAGCTCGTCTGCATAGTCAGTAATCTTAAAGAACCATTGGCTGAGGTCTTTTTTGACAACCTCGTGGTCGCAGCGCCAGCATTTGCCGTCAATAACCTGCTCATTAGCCAAAACCGTGTTACAGGTATCGCACCAGTTTACAGCGGATTCTTTTTTTACAGCCAGGCCGCGCTTGTAGAACAGCTCAAAGAACCATTGAGTCCATTTGTAATAATCTTCCTTGCAGGTGGTAACCTCGCGATTCCAATCATAAGACAGTCCCAAAGCCTTCAGCTGACGGGTCATGTTAGCAATGTTTTCGAGGGTCCACTTTTTAGGCGGAATGTTGTGCTTGATAGCTGCGTTTTCGGCAGGCATACCAAAGGAATCCCAGCCCATGGGATGCAGCACATTGAAGCCCTTCATAGTGCGGAAGCGCGCAACAACGTCACCGATAGAATAGTTACGTACGTGGCCCATGTGCAGGTTGCCGGACGGATAGGGGAACATCTCCAGCACATAAGATTTAGGTTTGGAATCATCCTTTTCTACCTTAAAGGTTTTGTTTTCTTCCCAGTATTTTTGCCATTTGGCTTCAATCTCATGGGGAGCGTATTTGTCTTGAAGCATTTCTTTACCTCCTGAATTATTGGTCAGAAATAAAAATCCCCGACCTTAAATAAGGCCAGGGACGAATTAGCTCGCGGTACCACCCTGATTGCGGCCAGGGCCGCCACTTAATTAGCCTTGACGCAGCATCACGTCCGCACATTTCCTTGCGGCTTCTTCACGGTGAGTTCATCGCCAATACCTGCCGGCTCGCATCTCCCGCCGGCTTTCTGAAAGCTATTGAAAACTACTACTCCGCTTCACAGAATTTAAGTAAAAATTATCTTTAATATTATATAACGCACTGCCACAAAAGTCAATTCACCATGCAGGATTACTGCTTTTTCTTTTTCGGCAACAGCTTCTGTCCCAGCTGTCCCTTAACTATAATAAGCTGGTCGCGCAGCTCAGCCGCTGCCTCGAAGTCCAGTGCCTTGGCCGCCTCCTGCATCCGTCTTTCCAGCTCGCGGGCCAGCGTGTTCAGCTCACGTGTCGATTTCTTCTTTAGGGACTTGGCATCTAGTGCGCCGTAGCCTGTAGCCTCGCCCTCCTCGGCCACCTTGGTGAGCTTGATAAGCTGTCGCTGCTCCTTATAAACCGTCTTAGGCGTAATATGATGCCTAGCGTTATATTCCTCCTGCTTGGCGCGGCGGCGGTTGGTTTCATCAATGGCTCGCTGCATGCTGCCTGTAATGCGGTCGGCATACATAATAACACGTCCGTGCGCGTTGCGTGCGGCACGCCCTATCGTCTGGATCATGGCCGTATCACTGCGCAAAAACCCTTCCTTATCAGCGTCCAAAATCGCTATCAGCGACACCTCGGGCAGGTCCAGGCCCTCACGCAGCAAGTTGATGCCGACTAAAACGTCAAACTTACCCGCACGCAGGCTGTCGATGACTTCAGCGCGCTCTATCGTGGCGATCTCTGAATGCAGGTATCGCACCCGCACCCCTGCCTGCTTTAAGTATTCCGTCAAATCCTCGGCCATACGCTTGGTCAGCGTCGTTACCAGTGTGCGCTCGTTGCGGTCGCTGTTTTTATTGATTTCTCCCAATAGATCGTCAATTTGCCCTTTAATCGGGCGGATCTCTATCTGCGGGTCTAAAAGTCCTGTCGGACGGATAATCTGCTCCACCACCTGGTCCGCTTGCTCCAGCTCGTAGGGCGCAGGTGTCGCCGACACGTAAATCGCCTGCTTAATCTGCGCCTGGAATTCGTCAAAGGTGAGCGGCCTGTTATCAAAAGCCGACGGCAGACGGAAGCCATGCTCCACCAGCATCTCCTTACGCGAGCGGTCGCCTGCGTACATAGCGCGTATCTGCGGCAGCGTAACGTGCGACTCATCCACCACCAGCAAAAAATCCTTCGGAAAATAGTTCACCAGCGTAAACGGCGCCTCGCCTGCCCTGCGTCCTGCCAGATGACGCGAATAGTTTTCGATACCAGAGCAGTAGCCCATTTCCTGCATCATTTCCAGGTCATAATTAGTGCGCTGCTCCAAACGCTCCGCCTCCAGCAGCTTGCAGCCTTTATTAAGCACGTCCAAGCGCTCTACCAGCTCCTTGCGGATGTCACCCATAGCACGCTCCAGATTTTCCCTGCTCGTTACATAGTGCGACGCTGGGAAAATCGCCACATGGCTGCGCTGCGACAAAACCTCGCCCGTCAGCACGTCCACCTCCATGATGCGGTCCACCTCGTCATCAAACATTTCGATGCGCACAGCCTTTTCGCCATAAGCAGCCGGAATAACCTCAATCACATCGCCACGAACGCGGAAGGTTCCGCGCTTAAAGTCAATATCGTTACGTGTATATTGAATCTCCACCAGCTTACGCAAAATCTTCTGGCGGTCGATGATCTGCCCCAGACGCAGGGAAAGCACCATATCATAATATTCCTGCGGCGCGCCCAGGCCATAGATGCACGATACGCTGGCCACGATGATGACGTCCCTGCGCTCAAACAGCGCGCTGGTCGCACTATGGCGTAGCTTATCAATCTCGTCGTTAATAGAAGCGTCCTTTTCTATGTAGGTATCGGACTGCGGGATGTAGGCCTCGGGCTGGTAATAATCGTAGTAGGAAACAAAATATTCCACAGCGTTTTCGGGAAAGAAGGCCTTCAGCTCACTGGCCAGCTGTGCCGCCAGTGTTTTGTTATGTGCGATCACCAGCGTCGGCTTGCGCACCCTGTTGATCACCTGGGCGATGGTATAGGTTTTGCCCGTACCCGTCGCGCCCAAAAGCACCTGCGTGTGCAAGCCCTTTTTGACGCCCTCTGCCAATTTTTCTATCGCCTGCGGCTGGTCACCTGCAGGCTCAAAGGGTGCCTGCAATTTAAAATCCATGCCAATCACTCCCAAACAGTCAACTTCTTACAGCTCTAAATCAATACTTACCGGGCAATGGTCACTGCCAAACACCTCGTTGTGGATTTCGGCAGACTGCACCTTGCTAGCAATGCGGTCCGACACAACAAAGTAGTCAATACGCCAACCGGCGTTCTTTTCGCGCGCCTTAAAGCGGTAGCTCCACCAGCTGTATTTCACTTCCTCTGGATGCAGGTAGCGGAAGGTATCCGTAAAGCCGGCAGCCTTCAGCTCGCGGAACTTGCCGCGCTCCTCGTCGGTGAAGCCTGCGTTCTTGCGGTTAGTCTTAGGATTCTTCAGGTCAATCTCCTCGGCTGCTACGTTTAAATCACCACAGACCACCACAGGCTTTTGGGCATCCAGCTGTTTGAGATAGTCACGGAAGACGTCCTCCCACACCATGCGGTAATCCAGGCGCAAAAGCCCGTCCTTGGAATTGGGGGTGTACACCGTCACCAGGTAAAAGCCTTCAAATTCCAACGTAATCACACGGCCCTCCTTGTCATGCTCTGCCTGTCCCAGACCATAGGTAACACTAAGCGGCTTGTGCTTAGTGAAAACGGCCGTACCGCTGTAGCCCTTGCGCTCGGCGCTGTTCCAGTATTCCTCATAGCCTGGGAAGACAAAGTCTGCCTGCTCGCGCTGCATTTTAGTCTCCTGCAGGCAAATGACGTCAGGTGCAGCCTCCTGCAAAAAATCAGCAAAGCCCTTGGTCATGCAAGCGCGCAGGCCGTTAACGTTCCAGGAATATAATTTCATAATCTATAACCTCGCTCTCGGTAAATTTATAACTAACGCTTAAATTATTTGTTGTTATGATACGAAACCTATTTTACACTTACTTTACATTATGCTTTCAATATCCCCTTATAGCTTTAACGATAGAATCTGTATTCCAGCCAACAACAATATCAGCTGCATCTTTCACAGTTTGTGATGTTTTTTTAGATCCCCATGGTTCAATGGCAATAATTTTTTTATTCATGCTCTTTGCAAGTTCAATTTCAATATTAATCCACTTACTATATGTAGAATATACACCAGCAATAATTAAAACACAACTTGCCGGTCGCATTTGATTTTTAATTGCTTCTTTAAGCTGATATGTACATGGTGCATTGTGAATAGGATCGTTTTTAGGCACAGAGTAATTTTTATAATCGAAATATTTCTTTGCATTTAGCAGATTTATAAGCTTTTCATACGCATCCGAATAAGTCCACGAATGACTAATAAATAAATTGTATGTCATATAATATTATCCTTTCTGTCTTCTTTATTTTAGTATGAATATCAGTACTGTTGCAACGACATATAT
>CAVAHH010000035.1:0-10656 GCA_963588395.1 bacterium | reverse complement strand
GTAATCCTCGGCTCCTTATCAGCACCATATTGCTTTAAAAGATCACGGATGATGTTTTCATCACCAACAAGCACAGTTTCGCAACCATACGCTTTAACCGCATTGACTGCGCCCAAAACCAATTCCTTAGGGCCGTAGTCGGTACCCATAACATCTACTGCGATTTTCATGCGTCCTGCTCCCTTTCCTGCTTTTCCCTGTTATCCAAGGAAACAATAATAAACTTCGCGCGAAAAACCTCTTCGTTATTATTTTTGATAGAAACAAAAATATAATACTTGTCCATGCGGCGGTGAGTTACCACAGCACGGGCCACCAGTACGGCACCAGCGTTAACAGGCACCTTATATTTTACATTGCCTACGGCGGTCAGGGCAAACTGGGCATCCACCACTGCCAGCGCCAGCGTGTTGGCCATGGCGAACATGTAGTAGCCACGCGCGATACCCGTGCGCTCCAGCACCATGTCAGCCGTTATCTTGAGTGTGGAAATACCGATTTTGTTCAGCTCCAGGTCAAGCAGCTCGCCCACAATATCTTTTTTATCAATGGCACGTAGCTTAGTCTGTGCTTCCTCCGCCATAGTACGAGTTCTGGCACGCAGCTCCGGGATCCCCAGCGCCACACGGTCCAGCCGGATTGTCTGGACGCTGACGTCCAGCATCTGCGCCAGCTGTTCATCTGTGCAGAAAGGATTGTCCCTAAGCAGCTTTTTTAAGCTTTTGTGACGTATTAATTTTTTAGAAGATGTCATTACCTCACCTGCTTTTTAGTACCAGCTCATAATATCTGTTTTTATTATAAAAGCATGACCGGCTTTTGGCAAGAGTTTTTTGACGAAAAATGTGTAATATCGCTTACATTTTTGTGATTTCTTTAATTACACAATTAACTTTTATCCATGCAAAAAGCCCCCGAAGAGATCCTCGGAGGCTTGATAGCTTAGATTATTCTGCTTTAGCAATGACTTGCTTGCCATTGTAGTAACCGCATTCCGGGCAAACGCGATGCGGCATTTTCAATTCATGACATTGCGGGCATTCAACCATGCCAGGAACACTCAGCTTCCAGTTAGCACGACGTCTGTCACGACGGGCTTTGGACATTTTTCTCTTAGGTACTGCCATTTCTCAACACACCTCCTCAGTGCTATGAAGTGAATTTAATTTTTGATGAATTGCTTCAATGCCGCCAGCCTTGGATCTACAGTGAACCTGTCACATCCGCAGTCACCATCATTAAGATCAGCGCCACAAACGGGACAAAGTCCCCGGCAGTCTGGCTTACACAGAGCCTGCATGGGCTCTGCAAGCAGCAGCCCTTCACGAAGCGGCTCCGTTATGTCAATAACGTCCGAATCGTAAACAAAAGCATCATTTTCAATATGTTCAGCACTTGCCGGATAAAACTTTTCGATAACCTCTGCCTGCACAACGCCTGTAAAATCCTTAAGGCAACGGCCACAGGTGCGCTGCACCTTAGCCGCAAGCACAGCCTGCAAAAGTAACACGTCTCCTGCATTGCTCATTGTGCCTTCCACATGCACCGTCCCTTCAATAGCCATCTCTGCAGATGTTATCTCCAGTTCAGCAGGTGAAAGATCAAAGGCAAGGGCCTTTTCACCGACTAGTCTTTTCTTGATTTCTGCGACATTTATTTTAATCATATTTCACCAATCGTTACAATTATAGCGGTATTAGCGCTCTTTGTCAAGTAAAAATGCTTTA
The DNA here is from genome assembly GCA_963588395.1 of bacterium. Lineage (GTDB taxonomy): Bacteria > Bacillota > Negativicutes > Acidaminococcales > Acidaminococcaceae > Phascolarctobacterium_A. The sequence continues at coordinate 8,929 of CAVAHH010000035.1, read as the reverse complement.
GGCAAAGCAAAAACAACGCTCCGTTTTACACAACGTGCTACATCACAGCTTAATAATTCTACGGCAGATATTATAAGTATCACGGGCGATTACCAGCTCTTCATTCGTCGGGATGACGAAAATTTTGACGCGGGCACGGCGCACGCTGATTTCGCGTTCCTTGCCACGCACCTTGTTCAAATCCGGGTCAACACGCGTTCCCAGATATTCCAGGCCATTGCAAATCTTATCACGCATAAAGGGAGAATTTTCACCCAGGCCGGCAGTAAAGACGATAGCGTCTACGCCACCCATGGCAGCAACATAACCGCCGATATATTTTTTTACCTTGTAGGCAAATACATCAATCGCCAGCTGGCTGCGCTCATCGCCACGGTTAGCAGCGCTTTCCAGGTCGCGGAAGTCGCTGGACAGACCACTGATGCCCAAAATACCGCTGCGGCGGTTAAGGTAGTCATCAATCTGCTGTGCGTTCATATTTTCCTTTTCCATGAGGAAGGGAATAATTGCGGGGTCGATCTCACCGCTACGCGTACCCATGATCAGACCCTCCAGTGGCGTGTAGCCCATGCTGGTATCCACCGATTTACCATATTTGATTGCGGCAATACTGGCGCCGTTGCCCAAGTGACAGGTAATAATGCGCAAATCGTTCATGTGCTCTTCCATCAGCACCGCAGCCCGCTGCGCCACGTATTTGTGCGAGGTGCCATGAAAGCCGTAACGGCGCACGCCATATTTTACGTACATTTCATACGGCAGACCGTAAAGATAGGCCACCTTGGGCATAGTCTGGTGAAAGGCCGTATCAAACACAGCTACCTGCGGCGTACCGCGCATAATTTCCATACAGGCGTTAATTCCGTAAAGGTTTGGCGGGTTATGCAAGGGTGCGATTTCGCAGCAGGCTTCAATACCGCGCAGCACGTCGCTGGTAATCAGCACGCTGTCGGTAAAGCGCTCGCCACCATGCACGACGCGGTGACCTACAGCGTCTATTTCCGACATATCGTCAATAACGCCATACTCCTTGTTGGTCAGCGCGGCAATCGCCATGCGGATGCCTACCTTATGGTCGGGGATTTCTTCCTTGATATCAATTGTATATTTACCCGCCGGCGTATGCTTGAGCGTGCTGCCCTCCATGCCTATGCGTTCTATCAGGCCCTTTGCCAGCACCTGCTCATTTTCCATATCAATCAGCTGATATTTAATTGAGGAGCTGCCACAATTAACTACAAAAACAATCACGATAAGCCTCCTGATCATTAGCAAGCCATAATTTGAGAAATAAAATTCAATACACCATTAGTATACACTATTTGACGTCAATTGAACAGAAATATTTTCTCAATTTACAGCGTATGCTATAATAAAATATAAAGTAAGATATATTTTAGTGAGGTATAACCATGGAAGCTACCGGCATCGTAGCCGAATACAATCCTTTTCATAATGGTCATCTGTATCATCTTGCCGAAGCCAAGCGCCTTACGCAGCAACCTGTCATCGTCGTCATGAGTGGCAGCTTTATGCAGCGCGGCGAGCCTGCTATTTTAGATAAATGGCAGCGGGCGCAGCTGGCAGTGCAGGGCGGGGCCGATCTCGTCATCGAGCTTCCCTGCGCCTTCGCACTGCGCAGTGCCCAATTTTTTGCCAGCGGAGCTGTGCAGCTTTTAGCTGCCACAGGCTGCTGCAGCGCCCTCTGCTGCGGTGCTGAAACAGCCACGGCAGATTTTGTAAAGCTTGCGCGCCGTGCAGCAAGCAGCGAGGTGCAGCAAAGGCTGCGTACACTTTTAAAAAACGGTGCCAGCTATGCCAGCGCTGCCTGCGAAGCCCTAGGTATTGGTGCCGCGCTCACCGCCCCCAACGATATCCTCGCCCTAGAATACACCAAGGCACTGCTAAAAACAAACATTACGCCGCTATACATCCAACGTCAGGACGCAGGCTATAACAGCACTGCCATTAGCAGCAGCGCCAGCGCCACCGCCATCCGTCAGGCCTTAGCCAAGGGAGACACATCCTGGCAACAGGCAGTGCCAAGCTACGTGCGTGACACGCTTAGCGACGCAGGCTACGATGCCCACCTTTTGTGGCAGCTTATCACCTACCGTCTGCGTCTGCTCACGCCCACACAGATCGCCGCACGCTGCGAAGCAAGCGAGGGACTCGAAAACCTGCTGAAGCAGTCCGCCAGCTGTGCGTCCATGCAAGAAGCCGCCGCTCGTTGCACCCACAAGCGCTACACAACCAGCCGCGTACGCCGCCTGCTTTTGCAAATGTTGTTGGACAGACCCCGCTCCATCTGGCAGCAGCCGACTCCCGCCTACCTGCGTGTGTTAGCCTTTAGCAGCACCGGCCGCCAACTTTTGAAACAGATGAAGCAAACAAGCACCTTGCCTGTCATCACCAAGCTGGGCAAAAACGCAGTCCAAAGCCAAGGTGCAGCCCTCGCTGCCCAGCTGGAGCTGGATATTGCCGCCACCGACGTATGGAGCCTGCTGCAAGTAGGCAGCTTTCCTAAGCGTGCAGGCAACGACTACTATATTTCGCCTGCATATGTAGATAAATAGCCCAAATCAAAAAAGAGCCGCCGCCCTGCCGAGGCAGGACAGCGGTCCTTTTTTTACGAGGAGTGTTCTATTGCAAACTGCTTTTATCTAAAAGTCAATAAAAGCCATTAGAAGGTGAAGAGCAGCTGGCTCCAAATGGTTTGCGAGTCACGGTCGCCCTCTTTTTCTTCCAGGTCATACCATTCAACCTGTCCCATGATGTTCTTAGCAAAGGTGTAGTTAGCAGTTACGCTGTAGCCCTTAAAGCCCCACATCTTATCTGCCAGGCCGTTCATGGTGTGGTTTACATAGGTGGTTGCACCCTGGTCATAGTAGCTTGCAGACAGGCCCCAGCTGCCGGGAGTGGTAGCCTTGGCGCCTTTATAGGAAACAGTTGCGATGTAGCCATCATCATCGATATCGTCATAATCGCAGTAGCTGTCCTCGCCCATCAAATAGGTGAAGCCCAGCTTAACATTATTGTCAAAGTTGTAGGTTGCACCTACAGACCAAATATTCAGATCGTCATCATCGATCTTCTTTTCGCCGGTCTTGCCATAATTATCAAAGGATTCAACCTCGCTGAAGCTGTAGTAACCAGCCTTCAGACCCAGCTTGCCGATGTCACCGGAAACCTCGCCGTACCAAACCTCATCAGAGGAATCCTCCAGGGTTGCACCCTTAAACTTGCCGCCATAAAAGGTGTGAGTTGTCGGAGTGGACGGAGAAGCCTTGCCGTAGCCGGCAGTAATCTTCACATCCTTGCCATAGGAGGCTTGGATACCATCAAAGCGCTCGTCATATACATTGCCGTCAGCCAGCTTCAGGTTGTAACGGCCGCCCTGTACAGCAACTCCGCCGATTTTACCATTGATGTAAGCACGTTGGAACTTGGTGTCCTCATCGCCATCGTCGTTACGGAAATCCTGCTCGTTTTGGATCATGCCGGTATAGGTCCAGTCATCGTTGATCTGGCCGTTAATCCAGATACGGGAACGCAGCTTGCTGGTATAGCCGGGAGCGACATCATCGTCGTTATCAGCATAATGGTAACGAACTTCACCGGTAATCTTTACATTATCGGCCTTCTTTTCCAGGTTGGCAACGCGTACGCCCAAGTTATCCAGCTCTTCGGCAAATTCTGCTGCCAGCTTGTCAACATTGGCACCCTTGGCCATAGCCTTAGCGACGATTTGCGCCATTTCATAACGGGTCATCAGCTTGTCGCCACCAAAGGTGGTGTCGCCGTAACCGTCAATTACTCCGGCTGCTGCCAGCTTGTTGATGCTGTCATATGCCCAGTGGCCTGCAGGTACATCACTAAACGGGTTAGCCGCATATGCACTTGCGCTTACTCCCAATGCCATTGCGATTGCAAATACTAAAGACTTTTTCATAATGTTTTCCTCCTTCTCGTTATAAGAGAACTATTAACATTATGCAAAAAATTTCTTTCCGTAAATATGCAGCCGTCATCTGCCGAGTTGCCTTGTTTCCTCCAAGCGGCGGCCTTTTTATTATTGTTAAGAATATTTTATGCATAATATTTATATACGACATTCAAAACGAGCCTCGCGATTAGCTGCTTTTTTGTCGTTGAGATTATTATAGCACTCACTGACTGACCAGTCAATAGTTGTTTTTGTATTATTTTAGTTACTGACTACATAGTCAGTAATGATTTTAGTGCTATTTTCGTATTCATACTATCATTTTTTATAGCTTACTTATGTTTTGAGTTTATCCTACATCGGTGCGCGCCGAACTCAATGTCATCTTATTAAATTTTATTATTTCGTTTCGCAGTTATTGGCAATCGAAGCAACTAAAAACAGCAGTGATATAAGCACATTGCTCATATCGCTGCTGTTATAGCCGTTATCTTTACTCCTCTTCCTCTGCCGGAAGCTCTTCCTCCTGGCGTGCAGGCGCACTCATAAGGTTGTGCATCTCGGTGCTGACGTTTTCGCGGTTTTCGGCAAGTCCCTTCAAGGCGCTGTCCAGATTGCCACTTAAGTAGGCCAGCATATCCGCGGCATATTGCAGGGAGTCTTTTTTCAGCTGCAGGGCATAGCTGTCAGCCTCAGCCTTGGTTTCTTCCTGATAGCGCAAGGCATTGCTCTTAATTTCTTCAGCTACGGCATTGGCCTGCTTGACGATCTCCTCCTGCTGCACCTTAGCGTCGGCATCAGCCTGCGCTACGCTGATAATACGCTCGGCCTCTTCCTTAGCCTCCTGTACAATCCGATCTGCGTCCGCATAAGCCTTATTGACGATATTCTTCTGCTCCTCCAAAACCTGGTTTGCGCTTTTGATCTCGCGGGGAATTGCATCTTTAAGATCATCGATGATGTTCAACAGTTCGTTTTCGTCCAACATAATCTTGTCCGTAAGCGGCATATGCCTTGCCTCGGATATCAGCTTAAAAAGCTCGTCAAACATTCCCTCCAAAGCTACATTCGTCTTATTTCGTTCGATCATGACATCATCTCCACCAGTCTATTCAAACTTTTGATAAACATGTTTGCGCACACGCTCTTCTATACATTCGGGCACTAAATCCTTCAGCTGCCCGCCAAAGGTTGCCAGCTCACGCACACCGGACGAGCTGACAAAAGAGTACTGGGCATTGGTCATAATAAAAACAGTTTCCAGATGGCTATCGATTTTTTTGATGAGCAACGCACGCTGAAATTCGTACTCAAAATCAGTAAAGGCACGCAAACCTCTGACAATAAAGGGAGCCTCTTCCTTTTTACAAAATTCGTTCAATAAACCAGAAAAGCAGGTCACCCTCACATTAGGGATATGCTTTGTTGCTTCACGCAGCATCTCCACGCGCTCTTCCATGCTGAACATGGCCTTATCCTTACCGGGGTTATGAAAAACGCTGATAATCAGCTCATCAAACATAGCACTCGCTCTCTCAAAAATATCTATATGTCCCTTCGTTACGGGGTCAAAACTTCCTGGACAAACTGCTCTGCGCATACGCCAGACCTCCTACACTCTATTCTCAAATCGCAAAAAATCCGAGAAATCCCTATAATACATTTTATTATTCGACATAAAGTCGGATATTCCTTTTTACTTTGCAAAATTATTCCAACAAATAAAATCTACCATTGTTTCACCATAACGGCTGCTGCGTACCAGCTCACAGCCTGCAGGCAGCGGCGGCAGCTCATCATGCGCGCTACGTTCCACTACCAGGTAGCCGCCATCACGCAAAAATGACTGCTTACCCAAAAGCTCGATAATCTGCTGCACCCAGCCCTTATTGTACGGAGGGTCACAAAAAGCAAAATCAAAAAGTTCCCCCGTCAGTGCCAGCCTTTGCGCCACCTGCGGCGCGCTTCCCTGCAGCACGGTACAGTCAGCCTGCGCCCTGCATTTAGCAATATTACTGCGCACCAGACGCAGAGATTCCTTGCTGGCATCAATAAAGGTGATAGTGCTGGCACCACGGCTCCAACTTTCCAGCCCCAGGTTACCTGTGCCGGCAAACAAATCCAGCACCCTGGCGCCAATAATTTTACTGCCGATAATATTAAAAACCGATTCCTTAACCCTATCCGCCGTCGGACGTACATCATAGGTTTTGGGCACAGTCAGCTGCAAGCCGCGCGCCCTGCCCGTAATTATTCTCATGTGTCACTCCTGTTGTGTTATAATTATGAAGACAGAAAGGAGGTAGCCTATGCGCCGCACACAAAAAATCATATGCATCAGCAGCGTAGTGCTGCTCCTTATAGCAGTATTCCTGTCGTACTGGCGGCTTCCTGCCACCAGCAGCGTCAGCCTGCCTGCTCCGACAGCAAGACAAAGTATTTTGCTGCTGCCGCTTGACAGCCGCCCCGTTTGCAGCACCATGGTGCAAAAGCTGGGGCAGCTTGCAGGCCTAAATGTAATTTTACCGCCAAAAGCCTGTCTTGACAACTACCAGACACCTGCAGACAGGCAAAAACTTTGGCAATGGTTGCAAAGCGTTTCCCCTTATTATGATTATAACATATTTGCGGCCGATAATCTTCTACACGGCGGCCTTTTAGCTGCCAGGCAGGGGGTTGCTGCCAGCGAGGACGAGGATGCACTTTTGCGTAATCTTCAGCAGCTGCCCACGCCGCCCAAAGGACAGCAGGATATATTTTCGGTCATTCCCCGCCTGCTCGTCAGCGACCAGCTTTTGCCCGACCGCTGGTACCAGTACCAGCTTTGGCGTTATTCGCAGCTGGCCGACCTTGTGCGCATCACAGGCAGCTTTGACCTGACACGCCAGATGCGCGCGACAGAAGCCAAAATTCCACCAAAGGTGCTTGCCAAATACCGCCTACGCTACCAGCAAAGCGACCGCTTTAACCTAAGCCTCTTGCAGCTGGCAACACCCGCAAGACACATAATCATCGGTCAGGATGACGCCGCTCCCCTGGGTCTGCCACATGCCAGCGCAGACCGCCTACAAGCGGCCATCAAGCATCTGCCTCCAGGCCAGGCACAAATTATCTGCGGTGCGGACGAAATCGCCGCCCTGCTGCTCGCACGCCATTATCTGCATAGCATCGGCTACAAGCCCAAGGTTTACCTAATGTACGCAAATAGTGCCACAGCCTGGCAGGATATGCCCTATATGCCCGTCAGCACAGGCAGCGCCCTACGCAGCCAGCTACGGCTTTTGGACGTACAGGAGGCAAACACACCAGATGAGGCCGACCTCATCTGCTACATCAGCTGCGGTGGTGATGACTTTGTTCCCGGCAGCACCCAGGCATTGGAGCTGGTGTCCCTCCTAAAGCAGGGACGCAGGGTGGCGCTGGTGGACAGCAGCGCCAACTTTGAGGCAGACGAGCTTTTGCTGCCGCAGCTTTTGGCAGCCAACGTACCAATAAATCAGCTTACGGCCTACGCCGGCTGGAACACCTTCAGTAATTCGTCAGGCACAGCGCTGGCACAGGGGCTCATCTTTTGCGGCCGGGTGCGACGCTTGCAGCAGAGCGGTGCCACTGCGGAGCAAATGGCAGCGCTCTACGCTGCTAACCTACGCTTTACGGCAGAACGCATCCTGGAGGATTACTGCTACCAAAAGCTGCTGCACGCTAATCTGCGCAGTCACCTTACCGCACTGGGTACAAACCCCGCACAGCTCAGTGATGACGAGAAAGCTGCTGCCGAGCACCGCATACAGTGGCAGCTGAGCCTCCTGGCCCACAAGCTGCTGCACACAAGCCTGGGCCGCACGCCCTTTTTCAGCCAAGCCGGCAAGGACTACTACCTGCGTGATCTGACAGTGGGAGCGCAGCTGCCGTGGAGCAGAATTTTTGAGGTGGATTTGAGCGTCTGGACGCAGATTGGCGTACGCGAAAAGTAAAAATTTACAGCTGCTACTATAGCCAAAAGGCACTGCCACAGCCGGCAGTGCCTTTTGTTATACATATTGTGTTGTTAAAGTGACTAAATTAGATTTCCAGGCTTTGCAGCAAAAATTCTTCATCATCCTGCGTCAATATCTGTCCTTCAAACATCTTTTTGGATACATCTATAGCTCTGTACAAATGACGCAGCACCTCTGTAGGATATAAAAAAGGCAACCTGTCAAACATTTCTGCTACGCTATTCTTTAGCTCCTGCGGCAATTCATTACCCTCAAAGCGTTGGTCGCAGGCATACCCCAAAGCTAAGATGCAGCACGTAATGTCACTGCAATACCTTTCGTCATACACTGTTCTGTTATTAATAACAAAGCACAAATCCTTAATGACTTTCTTTACATCAACATCTTTTACCCTACAACCGGTATCCAGGCGTAACGCCATAGCCAAAGCATGTGCAGTTGTCTGCAGATTGCTTTTTTTATTTTGAGCATAGGCGTCTAGAGCAAAGCAATCATAAATATAAGCTCCCTCCTGCTGCTTTTTGCCAAAAGCATATAGGCAGGCAGAGTAATAACGTGACTGTCTTCTCAGCACTACCAGATCAGCAATCTGCTCGCTACTGCCGCAGCAGGCAAGAGTATAGATGGCCTGTATGTTAGTATTGACCCTGCTACCACTGCTTTCAAAGCCCTTTAGCTCTGTCTGCAGCAGGTTCAGGCATTCCCTGGCAAGCTTCCTGCGCTCGGCCTCTGTCCAGCTTGCAGCATGACGACGGGCAATAAGCAGCAGTCTTTGCCTGAGGTCATCATTGTTGCTTTCCTTCAGTAAATTTAAAATAGGCTCAGCAAATTCAGCTTTGTTGGCTGCCGCAGAAATTTTTGTAACATACTGTGCCAGCATTTTTACTGCCTTTTGTCCCCTGTTGCCCTTTGCATACAAGCTACGCTCACAAATAAGCTGCATACCGTGCAGCTCGTTGACAACGTCCAGCCTGCCTCCCAAAGG
>CAVAHH010000034.1:0-10745 GCA_963588395.1 bacterium | reverse complement strand
GCTACCGGGAGCGTTACTTTGCAGATCTGCCCTTTTGCGTGGTAGCAGGAGGCAAGGAGCGTCAGGATAGCGTTGCCAATGCCCTGGCGCAGGTTACAGAAGAAGATGCATATATAGCGGTACATGACGGCGCGCGCCCCTTTGCGGGCCGCGCTGTTTTTGAACGTACGCTGGCCGCTGCCAAAGAGCATAGTGCTGCTATTGCCGCCGTGCCTGTAAAGGACACCATCAAGGTTGTGGACGCGGCCGGCGCTGTTGTGGCGACGCCTGTGCGTAGCACGCTGGTGGCGGTGCAGACGCCGCAGATTTTTACCGCGAAGCTCTTAAAAGAGGCATATGCGCATCTGGCGGCACACCCCGCTGCTGTGACGGATGATGCTTCGGTGGTGGAGCTTTTAGGTCACAGGGTGGTGACTGCTATGGGTCGCTACGAAAATATTAAAATAACTACGCCGGAGGACCTGCTGGTGGCAGAGCGCCTTTTGGCAGAGCAGGAGCAGGAAGATGGAAAATAAAATGCAATGGCCGCAGCTGCGCGTTGGCTGCGGGTACGATGTACACAAGCTGGTGGAAGGACGCAAGCTGATTTTGTGCGGGGTGCAGGTGCCCTATGAGCTGGGGCTTTTGGGTCACAGTGATGCCGATGTGGCGCTGCACGCACTGATGGACGCACTGCTTGGTGCTGCCGCTATGGGCGATATCGGCAGACACTTTCCGGATACGGACGAGCGCTTTAAGGGAGCGGACAGCTTAAAGCTGACACAGCACGTAGTGCAGCTTTTGGCGCAGGCAGGCTGGAGTATTAATAATGTGGATGTAACAATTATTGCGCAACGGCCTAAACTGGCAGGCTTTATTGCCCAAATGCGTGCTAACGTGGCAGCTGTGCTGGGAGTAGCAGCCGATGCAGTCAATATCAAGGCTACGACTACGGAAAAGCTGGGCTTTACGGGACGTGGCGAAGGTATTGCCGCTGAAGCTGTGGCAAGCATAGTAAAGATGTGATATAATACATTAGTTAGACAATAACCAAGATAATAAATTTGGAGGGATATATTTATGTGTAACAAGGAAGTTAGAGTAAGATTCGCGCCGAGCCCGACCGGCCCGTTTCATATCGGTGGCGCGCGCAGCGCTCTGTTTAACTGGCTGCTGGCACGCAAGACCGGTGGCAAGCTGATTTTGCGTATCGAGGACACCGACCGCGAGCGTTCCACCCCGGAATCCGAGGAAAACATTAAGGCAGCCCTGAAATGGCTGGGAATGGACTGGGACGAGGGTGTTGACGTAGGCGGCCCCTATGGCCCGTATCATCAGATGGAACGCTTGGACCTGTACCAAAAATATACTGATAAGCTGCTGGCAGAGGGTAAGGCCTACTATTGCTACTGTACCGACGAGGAACTGGAGGAGGAACGCCAGTCCCTGATTAAGGAAGGCAAAATGCCGCGTTATATGGGCAAGTGCCGTCACCTGACGGAAGAACAGATTGCCAAATTCAAGGCCGAGGGCCGCAAGCCCACCGTTCGCTTCCGTGTGCCTGCTGACCAACAGATTTTGGTGCGCGACATGGTGCGTGGTGACGTTGTTTTTGATTCCAATAACATCGGTGACTTTGTTATCGTTAAATCTGACGGCATCCCCACCTACAACTACGCAGTTGTTATCGACGATGCCCTGATGCATATCACCCATGTAATCCGCGCTGAGGAGCATCTTTCCAATACTCCGCGTCAATGCCTGGTTTATGACGCATTGGGCTTTGAGAAACCAACCTTCGGTCATATTTCCCTGATTTTGGGTAAGGACCACACTAAGATGAGCAAGCGTCATGGTGCCACCAGCGTGGACCAATACCGTCAGCTGGGCTACCTGCCCGAGGCTATCAACAACTTCCTGGCACTTTTGGGCTGGGCTCCTAACAGTGAGCAGGAAATTTTCAGCATGGATGAGCTGGTAAAGGAATTTAGCATGGACCGCGTAGCCAAAAACCCTGCAGTCTTTGATATTGACAAGCTCAACTGGATCAACCAGCATTATATGCGTCAGCTGGATGCCGAAGCCTTTTTTGAATGTGCCAAGCCGCACATGATCGCAGCAGGCTATATGACCGGTGACGAGACCGGCGACAAGCTGGAGTGGCTGCACCGCGTGGTTGCCACCGCGCAGGAGCACGTTTCCTACGCTGCCCAGATTCCTGCATGTGTAGAAATGTACTTCAATGATGAATTTGACTTTGAAAACGACGAGGCCAAGGCCGTATTGACCGCCGAAACTGTGCCTACCGTTATCAATATGCTGCTCGAGGAGCTGCCGAAGGTAGAAAACCTGGACAACGCTGCCACCAAGGCACTCTTTAAGCAAATCCAAAAGTCTACCAAGCTCAAGGGCAAGGATGTGTTTATGCCTATCCGCGTTGCTTTGACCGGCAACCAGCATGGTCCCGAGCTGGCAGCAATGGTACCGCTTTTGGGCGTAGAACGTACTGCCAAACGCATTAAGGCCAGCCTGGCCAAGGCAGGCGTCAGCCTGTAACACCAGAAGCTGTCAAAGGGCAGTGCCCTTTGACGAGCAAAAAAGAGTTAGCAGCTCCGCGTATTCGGGCGCTGCATATAGGAGAATTATCATGACGATTAAAGTATATAACACCCTCACCAAGCAAAAGGAAGAGTTCATACCCATTACCCCCGGCAAGGCAAACATTTATGTTTGCGGCGTCACTCCCTACAATCATCCCCATGTAGGCAATGCCCGTCCCTTTGTTACCTGGGACGTTATCCGTCGCTTTTTGGAGCACGAGGGCTATGATGTTACCCATGTGCAGAACTTTACCGATGTTGACGATAAGATCATCAACACTGCCAACAAGGAAGGCGTACAATGGTATGATATCTGCAACCGCTATATTGATTCCTATTATGAGGTTATGGATAAGCTGAACGTGCGTCGTGCGCATGTTTATCCTCGTGTATCCGAGCATATCGAGGATATCATTGGTACCGTACAATGCCTGATTGACAATGGTTATGCTTACGTTGTTGATGGCGACGTATTTTACAGCGTAGAAAAATTCAGATACTATGGTCAGCTGTCCGGACGCAATCTGGAGGATATGCTGGCAGGTGCGCGCGTTGACGTGGACGAGCGCAAGCATAACCCCATGGATTTTGCTCTGTGGAAATCGGCCAAACCGGGCGAGCCTGCCTGGGAAAGCCCCTGGGGACCCGGCCGTCCCGGCTGGCACATTGAATGCTCCACCATGAGCATGAAGTATTTGGGCCAGAGCTTTGATTTTCATGGCGGCGGCAGCGATTTGATCTTCCCGCACCATGAAAACGAAATTGCCCAATCCGAGGGCTGCACAGGCATTCATCCCTTCGTTCATTATTGGCTGCACAACGGCTTTATCACCGTCAACGAAGAAAAGATGTCCAAATCCCTGGGTAACTTCTTCATGGTTATTGATATTCTGAAGGAGTTTGACCCTGAAACCTTACGCTTCTTTATCGTATCCACCCACTACCGTAGTCCGCTGGACTTTAGCGACGCACGCCTGCAGGAGGCGCAGCGCAGCCTGGCACGTTTGCGTCAGTCGCAGCAGACCTTGGGCGAGCTGGCACAGATGATGAGCGCAGGTCCGACGGAGGCAAGCCTGGCCTTGCGTGATAAGGTGAAGGAGCTGCGTGAGGCCTTTATGGAGGCAATGCGTGATGATTTCAACACCGCGCTGGCTATCAGCCATATGTTTGCCCTGGCCAAGGAAATCAACATTTACCACAAGGCTGTTACCGATGCAGCAGGCAAGCCGGATGGCAAGCTGGTGGCAATGCTTAGTGACGTGTTTGCCGAAATGTGCTCCATCATCGGTGTGCTGGAAACGACTGCTGCTGCAGCTCCGGCCGAAGCCGCTGACAATAAGGAAGCAGAGCTGGTTGAGCTTTTGATCGGCCTGCGCCAGGATGCACGCAAGGCAAAAAATTACGCACTGGCAGACGAGCTGCGCAACAAGCTGACTGCAATCGGCATTGTTTTGCAGGACACTCCGCAGGGCGTAAAATGGTCTAAGCAATGAAGTTTGAACAATATAAAATGTTAAAGGAGCATGCGCTGGCGGCCTGCACGGCCTCCGGCGTACGCTTTCCTGCAACGCGTGAGCTGAACCCCATTTTACTGGCATATATCGGCGACGTGGTGTTTTCTATGTATATCCGCCTGCGCCTTTTACCAACCTCCAGCCATGTGCGCATTGTGCATGACCTGGGATCCAAAATGGTGAGTGCTGTGTGCCAATGCCAGGCAATGCAGCAGCTGGAGCAGTCGCTGAGCGATGAAGAGCGTTTGGTGTTCCGCCGTGGGCGTAATGCCAAGTCCATGGTACCAAAAAGCGCGTCGGTGCATGAATACCGCATGGCGACAGCCTTTGAAGCCTTGCTCGGCTGGCTCTTTCTAGAAGAACGCGAGCAGCGTCTGCAGGAAATTATGGATGCGTCCTTTGACATTATCAGTAAATACATGCAGGAGAAATAATATGACAATGATGGTTAAGCTGTTGCGCCATACGCCGGAGCCGGAACGCACGGTGGCTATGAGCGCACGCCTGTGCTATTCGCCGATTGGTGCGGCGCAGCTGGAGGAACGCATAAGCGACGAGCAGGCAGCGACGCTGGTGCGCAAGCTGGCAAGCATGGGACATTTATCTACCTTTGAGCACGTAACCTTTACCTTTGCCATCGAGGGCGTGTCGCGTGTGCTGACGCATCAGCTGGTGCGTCATCGCATTGCCTCCTATTCGCAGCAGTCACAGCGCTACGTCAAGGAGCATGCCTTTGAAACCATTATGCCTGCTTCGATTGCGGCAAGGCCACAGGCAAAGGAAAAATTTGAACGTCTGATGGGCGAAATCCAGGAGCTGTATAATGATTTTATCGCTTTGGACATTCCTGCCGAGGATGCACGCTACATTCTGCCCAATGCGACCGAAACCAAAATCGTCTGCACATTTAACGCCCGCTCGCTGCTGAACTTCTTCAGCCTGCGCTGCTGCACGCGCGCACAGTGGGAGATCCGTGCGCTGGCCAACGAAATGCTGCGTCAGTGCCAGGAGGTGGCACCGGTTATTTTTGAAAATGCAGGCCCGACCTGTGTGTCGGAAGGTGTATGCCACGAAGGAGCGATGTCCTGCGGCCGCCTGCAGGCTATTTTGGCTGCCAAGGCCAAAAGCAGGACGGAAGAATAGGAGGGCACATGCAACAAGCTGCTACTGATCTGATTGCCGGCCGTAACGCTGTAGGTGAGGCCCTGCGCGGTCAGCGCTCTATCAACAAAATATTGGTCGCCGAGGGTGCGCATGGTGGCAGCCTGGGCGAAATCCTCGTCCTGGCCAAGGGCAGGGGAGTGCCTGTGGAAACAGTCAAGGTCGAAAAGCTGGATAAGCTGGCGCAGGGGCTGCGTCATCAGGGAATTGCCGCTTTGGCTGCTCCCATTGCCTTTCAATCGCTGGATGACGTTTTTGCCCGTGCGCAGGCCAAGGGTGAGGAGCCGTTTATCCTGCTTTTGGACGAGCTGCAGGACCCGCAGAACGTGGGCGCGCTTATCCGCAGTGCGGACGCGGCAGGTGTGCATGGCGTATTGATGCCCCGTCGCCGCAGCTGTCCCCTGAACGCCGTCGTTGCTAAAATCTCGGCCGGAGCAGTGGAATATGTGCCTGTGGTACAGATAGGCAATATTGCCCAGACCATCGATGAGCTCAAGCAGCGCGGCTGCTGGGTAGTGGGGGCGGATATGGACGGTGTAGATTATTTTGCTGCCAATATGACAGGACCCATTGTTTTGGTGATTGGTGCCGAGGGCAAGGGATTGGGACGTCTGGTAAAGCAAAAGTGTGACGACATCGTCAGCATTCCCATGAATGGTGGTGTAAATTCGCTCAATGCGTCGGCAGCAGGGGCGGTGCTGATGTACGAGGTAGTGCGTCAGCGGCATCAGCTGCTGTAAAATGAGGTGATAGCATGGGCGAATATCTGATAATAGACGGTTATAACGTAATTAACGCCTGGAAGGATTTTGCCCTGCTACGCCAACAAAACCTGGAGCATGCGCGTGAGCTTTTGGTGGCCGGGGTGGCGGAATTTGCTGCCTTTAAGGGCTACAAGGCCGTTGTTGTTTTTGACGCACAGGAGGTGGCAGGTGCTGCTAGTATCGAAAAGATTCATGGTATTGACGTTATCTTTACTAACGAGGGTGAAACAGCCGATTCGTGGATCGAGCGTCGTGCCTACGAGCTGGGGCGTGCTCATGCCAAGGTTTTCGTCGTTACTAGTGATTATGCCGAGCAGATTAATATTCTGGGCGCAGGTGCTTACCGCATTTCCTCGCGTGAATTCCGCGAGCAGTATTATAAGGCTAAAAAGGAAATAGCTGCCAGGCTGCGGCTGCCACGCCGCACGCTTAACCGCAACGAGCTGGGCGGACGCATAAGCGGACACGTACTGGATCATCTGGAAAAATTACGCCGTTCTAAAAGTTGACGTAAGCCGGTTAGCAGGATATAATTAGGATACTAGCGTTTTTTGTTAGATAAAAAGACGGAGGATTTGCAATTAATGGCTACAGATACTGTAAAGCAAAACGATCCCAATGATGCTTTTGCGCAAATGACAGACGAGGAGATCGTTTTAGAAGCACAGCAGCATGAAAATGTCCTGGCGCAGGAATATCTGCTGCATAAATACAGAAACTTCGTCAGGGCCAAGGCACGTAGCTATTTTTTAATAGGTGCCGAGCGTGAGGATATTATCCAGGAGGGTATGATCGGTCTGTATAAGGCGATCCGTGATTTCCGTGATGATAAGCAGGCCTCCTTCAGGGCGTTCGCCGAGCTGTGCGTAACGCGCCAGATAATCACAGCGATCAAAACTGCCACCAGGCAGAAACACATTCCGCTAAATTCCTATGTTTCTCTTAATAAGCCTATTTACGAGGAGGACAGCGACCGCACGCTTTTGGATGTAATCAGCGGCGTAAAGGTTGCCAATCCCGAGGATATGATTATCAGCCGCGAGGAATTTAGTGATATTGAAAACAAGATGAATGATATCCTGAGTGATTTGGAATGGAAGGTACTGATGAGCTACCTTGACGGCAAGTCCTACCAGGAAATTGCTGCAGAGCTTGGCCGTCACATAAAATCTATTGATAACGCCTTGCAACGGGTAAAGCGCAAGCTGGAAAAATACATCATCAGCAAAGGAGATATTACTGACCTGCGTACAGTTTACAGTGGTCTGCTGGCTATTGACCCTTACGAACGTTTTAATAAAAACAACAAAGACAGCTAAAACGGCGGATTAATGATAAAACTGTAACAAAAATCTACATCATTTTGAAATTTTCAGAATGGTGTTTTTTTATTAAGAGGATTTTACGCAAGCACAGCGAATAGATGCAGTAACAAGCTAGTAAAGAAAATTTTACACTTCGGTGTTATAGGAGGTTTTTCAAATGAATCAAGTTGAAGAATTAGTGAAGGTAGTTGGCGAGGCACAAGCAGATAAGGGTAATGTAGTTATCGTTACAGGTAAACCCGGCAGCGGCAAAAGCAAGGTTTTGCGTGAGGCCGCAGAAGCACAAAAATGGACCTATGTTGACTGCCGTATGCTCATTAGCGAAGAATTTTTGGCAATTCCTGCTGCTGACAGAGGCTTGTATGCCCCGGATATGTTTGCCGAAATCTTGGCAAGCTATAATGCAGACGTTATTATCCTTGACAGACTGCAGACTCTGTTCGTTCCTGTGTTCCATATCAATACCGACAGCCTTATGCGCAAGCTGAGCAAAAAGTTTACTATCGTTACCGCGTGGCCCGGCTATATTGATAACGGCAACCTGTGCTATGACAAATTTGACGGTACCGAAGCAATCCGTATCAGCCCGGATGGCTTCAAGATCTGGAACGTAGAAGCTTAAGATATAGTTTATAAGGCGGAGGCGTGACATGGAGCAAAAAAAACGCCGTTTCGCGGTTTTGACCGGCGGAGGTGACTGCCCAGGGCTAAATGCCGTAATCCGCGCCGTGGTGAAGACCTTTTTGCAGAATGACTGCGAGGTTTATGGCGTGCTCAACGGCTTTAACGGGCTGATTAACGATAATCTCAAGAAAATGGATTATGCTGCCGTATCCGGCATTCTACCGCGCGGTGGCACGATTTTGGGAACGACCAACCGTGATAATCCCTTTCATTTTGCTGTGGAAGAAAATGGCGAGCTGGTCTACAAGGATATGCGCGCTAAGGTGCTCGAAACCCTGCGCAAGTACGAGATAGAGGCTGTGGTCGTTATTGGTGGCGACGGCAGTCTGAATATCGGTGCCGAGCTGGCGAGAGAATGTGATGTGAAGGTTGTGGGCGTACCCAAAACCATTGACAACGATCTGCCGTGTACGGAGCGTACCTTTGGCTTTGATACGGCGATGGCTATGGCGACGGAGGCCTTAGACAGGCTACATACAACGGCGGAATCGCATCACCGCGTTATGGTACTGGAGGTTATGGGCCGTTACGCAGGCTGGATTGCCTTGCATAGTGGTATTGCCGGCGGTGCGGATGTCATACTCCTGCCAGAAATTCCCTATAAGCTGGAATCTGTGATCGCCAAAATTGAGCAGCGCAAGAGCGCGGGTAAAAACTTCAGTATCGTGGTTGTGGCCGAGGGAGCACGTCCTGAGGGCGGCGGAATGTCGGTCGCACGCATAGTGAAGGGAAGCTTTGAGCCTGTGCGCCTGGGTGGTGCCGGCGAAAAGGTGGCGCGGGCGATAGAAGAGCAGACGGGTATAGAATCCCGCTGCACGGTTTTGGGCTATTTGCAGCGCGGTGGCTCGCCTACAGCGTTTGACCGTGTGCTGTCGACGCGTTATGGTGTGGCAGCGGCGGAAGCATGCCTGCGGCGGGAATATAACGTGATGGTTTCGCTTTATCACGATCAGATTGCCACTGTCTTTATCCAAAAGGCAGCCTCCAAGCCGAGGCAGGTTCCTGTAGACAGTGAAATTATCCGCACCGGCAGACAGCTTGGCCTGTGCTTCGGCGATTAAATTAAACTTGATTGATAGATTTAACCCCGGTTTAAGTTAATATTGCTACATTATAGAGGATGGCTTTGGCGCCGTCCTCTATTTTTCTTGTGAAAGCTATTGTCAAAGCTCAGATTTATTTGCAGGAAAGCTTATTTCAGAGTATAATAGAGAGGCTTGATATATTGAAAGGATGTAATTTATGGATCAGAACTTGATAGCTGTTATTGTAGGTATAGTAGAAGGTTTAACGGAGTTTTTGCCTGTATCGTCAACAGGTCATATGATTATTGTGGGGCATTTGCTGGGCTTTGATGGTCCTGTAGCCGATGTGTTTGATGTTTTTGTGCAGCTGGGAGCAATTTTATCTGTAATTTTTATATATAAGGAGCGCTTTGCCCGTTTCTTTACCAAGGATGGCTGGGATGCCAGCAAGGGTTTGTCGGTGTGGCACATCGCGGCAGGTATTGTGCCTGTGATGGCAGTCGCCTTCTTTTTGTATCATTATATCAAGGAATATTTGTTTTCACCCTTTACGGTCGCCATTGGTCTGTTTTTAGGCGGCCTGCTTTTGATGTACGCTGAGCATAAGACCAAGGGACACGAGGACGAGCTTGTAGATGATGTCGATAAAATTTCTATCCGTCAGGCAGTGTGGGTGGGAATCTACCAGTTCTTGTCGCTGTGGCCGGGCTTTTCGCGTAGCGGCAGCACCATCGCCGGCGGTCTTTTAGTTGGTCTCAGCCGCAGCGCTGCCGCTAACTACACCTTTTTGATCGCTGTACCGCTGATGTTTGTGGCCTGCATTTATGACTTAGTAAAGAACTTGGAGCATCTTTCGGGCGGGGATCTGCAGGTGCTGGCGATTGGCTTTGTGGTATCCTTTTTCGTGGCCTACCTTTCGGTGCTGTGGTTCTTAAAATTTCTGCAAAAGTACAACCTCACCAGCTTTGCTATTTACCGCATTGTGCTGGCAGCAGTAACCTATTGGTATTTTTATATGTAACCTCCTCTGGCACAAAAAAGAGCGCATATCCTGCTGCTATGGATATGCGCTTTACTTGTTTACTCTGGTTTGCCTATTGGGGAAATTTGCTTTTTGTTAACGCTTTGTTTAGTGCAAATGGGTGCATAATTCGTTTTGGTGTAATGCCTTGACAAAAGGCAGTTTATCGTTTATAATTACTATATAATTTTTTGCTGGCATAGCTCAATAGGCAGAGCAGCTGATTTGTAATCAGCAGGTTGTGGGTTCGATTCCTATTGCCAGCTCCATTAGAAATTCGCTCCAGAACTTGGTTCTGGAGCTTTTTTGTTTTTCCCGAAAAGCAAAAATATGGGGTAATTGGGTGCAAATGGGTGCAATTGGTTAATGCTGCACTCTTGAAGCAGGCGGGTAGTTATGCTGTATTAGTTAAAGAAGCTAATATGTCGCAAGCAATGATATTAGAAATACTGAAATTTAACAAAAAAGGAACGCTCACGAATAAAAATTCGCCCACCATAGGTTTGGAAAGCCAACCTCAAAGGTGGAATGGAGACGTTCCTTCTGCTATCAGTGTAGCAGAGCTTCTTCAAGGTGTCAAGGATAGAAAGAAGGGTTTAAAAGAAGCATATACAAGGAGGCTGGGACAAAACTAACTTTACAAATTAAAAAATCGCTAGAGTTTAAGTATTT
>CAVAHH010000033.1:0-10812 GCA_963588395.1 bacterium | reverse complement strand
GCCCAGATCCTCTTCAATGCGCAGCAGCTGGTTGTATTTGGCAACACGGTCAGTACGTGCAGGCGCACCGGTTTTAATCTGGCCTGCGTTTACTGCTACAGCGATATCTGCCAGAGTGGTGTCTTCGGTTTCACCGCTGCGATGCGAAATAATGCAGGTATAGCCTGCACGCTTAGCTGTTTCGATGGCGTTAAAGGTTTCGGTAAGCGTGCCGATTTGGTTAACCTTAATCAAAATAGCGTTGGCTACTCCCTTTTCAATGCCCTGCACCAGACGCTCCTCGTTGGTTACAAACAGGTCGTCACCCACAAGCTGCACCTTTTTGCCCAGCTTTTTGGTGAGCTTCTTCCAGCCGTCCCAATCGTCCTCGGCCATGCCGTCCTCGATAGAGATGATGGGATACTTAACGCACAAATCTGCCAGATATTCCACCATTTCGTCGCTGGTCTTTTCCACGCCCTCGCCTGTCATCTTATACAGACCGTCCTCATAAAATTCGCTGGAGGCTACATCCATAGCCAGCACAATATCCTTGCCCGGCTTGTAGCCTGCCTTGGTTACGGCTTCGAGAATAACCTCGATAGCATCAGCGTTGCACTTCAGGTTAGGAGCAAAGCCACCCTCATCACCAAGCGCGGTGCTCAGGCCCTTTTCCTTCAGCAATGCCTTAAGGTTATGATAAATTTCGGCGTTCATGCGCAGTGCCTCGCTAAAGGACTTGGCACCCACAGGCATAATCATAAATTCCTGGATATCTACATTATTATCTGCATGCTGGCCGCCGTTTAAGATATTCATCATCGGCACCGGCAGCTCCTTAGCAGCTACGCCGCCCAAATACAGGTACAGTGGCAGGCCTACGGAGACAGCAGCAGCCTTGGCTACAGCCATGGAAACGCCCAAAATAGCATTAGCACCCAGACGGCCCTTGTTCGGCGTACCGTCCAAACGCACCAAAAGCTCGTCAATTTCGGTCTGACGGGTAGCGTCTAAACCGATAATGGCCTCTGCGATAATATCGTTAACGTTATCAACGGCCTTGGTCACGCCCTTGCCCAGGTAACGCTCCTTGTCACCGTCACGCAGCTCTACAGCCTCGTGCACGCCTGTGGAAGCACCGGAGGGAACAGCAGCGCGTCCCATGGAGCCATCCTCCAGGCACACCTCCACCTCTACAGTGGGATTGCCGCGGGAATCCAAAATCTCACGTGCATATACTTCAGTAATCATCGACATTTTATATCACCTCATGCAAAGCTAAATTCTTAATCTATCAGGCTTGTGCCTGTCATAGCCTTTGGCTGCTCCAGCTGCAAAAGCTCCAGCAGCGTCGGCGCGATATCGGCCAAGATACCGCTGTGCAGCTTGTGCTTTTGCTTGCTGACCAAAATAAACGGCACAGGGTTCGTAGTATGCGCTGTGTTAGGCGAACCATCAGCTTCGGCCATCTTTTCCAGGTTGCCGTGGTCCGCAGTGATGCACACGCTGCCATCCAGCTCCAGCACCCTGCGCACAATGCGGCCGGCGCAGTCATCAACCTTTTCCATAGCGGCAATGGCGGCGCTCAATACGCCTGTGTGTCCCACCATATCCGGGTTGGCAAAGTTTAAGATGATGGCGTCAAATTTGTCCTTGTCCAGCTCGGCCAAAAGTGCCTGCGTAACCTCTTCGGCACTCATTTCCGGCTGCAGATCATAGGTCGCTACCTTCGGCGAAGGTATCAAAATACGCTCCTCGCCAGCATTGGGCGCTTCCACGCCACCGTTAAAGAAAAAGGTTACGTGCGCATATTTTTCGGTCTCCGCAATACGCAGCTGCACAAGGCCATGCTTTGCCAGCACCTCACCCAAAGTATCAGCAATTTCTTCCGGCGGGAAGGCCACAGGCGCGTCAATCGTGGCATCGTACTGCGTCATGCATACGTAATTAACAGGACGCACGTCTGCAGGACGGGTAAAATAGATGAAATCCTCATCATGCAGCGCACGCGTAATTTCGCGCGCCCTGTCCGGACGGAAATTGAAGAAGATAACGCCGTCGCCTGCCTTGACCGCACCTGGCACACCTGCTACGGCAAAGGGCTCTACAAACTCATCCGTCACGCCTGCCGCATACGATGCCTCTACTCCCGCAGCGGCGCTGGCGGCAGTTTTGTCTGCCCTGCCCACAATCACGTTATAGGCACGCTCTACACGCTCCCAACGCTTATCGCGGTCCATAGCGTAATAACGGCCGCTGACAGTAGCAAGCTGACCTACGCCGATTTCGTGCATCGTAGCCTCCAGCTGCGCGATATAAGTGAGCGCCGTCTTGGGACCCACATCGCGGCCATCCAGAAAGGCATGCACATAAACGTGCTGCAAGCCCTTGGCCTTAGCCATACGCAAAAGCGCAAGCAAGTGCTCAATGTGGCTGTGCACGCCGCCGTCAGACAAAAGGCCTAAAAGATGCAGTGCCTTACCTGCCGCCAGTGTCTGGTCCATAACCTGCACCAGCACGGGATTTTGCAGCAACTCGCCATCCTCTACCGCCTTATCAATACGTGTAAGGCTTTGGTAAATAATGCGGCCGGAGCCGATATTCAAATGCCCGACCTCCGAATTACCAATCTGCCCGGCAGGCAGGCCGACAGCTCTACCGCTGGCCTGCAGGGTAGTGTGCGGATAGTTGGCAAAAAACTCGTCAAGATTGGGGGTGCGTGCCATAGCAGCAGCGTTAGTGCTGACTGCAGGCGCAAGGCCCCAACCGTCTAAAATCATCAATAAAACTGGTTTTTTCATTGTTTTGTGTACTTAATATGTATAATATATGCAACTCAGATGGTGCTTTATCCGATTGTTTTATTCTTACCTTGTAAAGACGAAGGAGAAAGTGCCAGATACTAGGCGCACCGACGACCGTGTACTTTTAGTACATGTAGGAGGTGCAACAACGCAGATGGTGCTTTATCCGATGTCTTTTTTAGAAGGTGCGAACAATCTTAGCAAACGTATCCGCCTTCAGCGAAGCGCCGCCAACCAAAACACCATCAATACCGCTGATGTTGAAATCAGCAGCATTTTTTTCGTTTACACTGCCACCGTACAAAATGCGCACCTTGCGGGCGATTTCCGGCGTAAAGATTTTACCGATCTTGCTGCGGATGAGGTTGCAAACCTCCAGCGCGTCAGCAGCAGTGGCTGCCTTGCCGCTGCCGATAGCCCAAATCGGCTCATAGGCAACAACCAAGCTTTCGGCCTGCTCGGCGGTGATAACGCGCAGCGCGCTCTTAAGCTGCATGTTGATTTTACGCGCGGTCTTACCCGATTCACGCTCTGCGAGATTCTCTCCCACGCACAGCAGTGGCTTAAGGCCGTTGCGATAAGCAGCAACAATCTTGCTGGCAACGATTTTTTCATTCTCGCCAAAGATAGTGCGACGCTCGCTGTGGCCAACGAGTACGTATTCCGCACAGATATCGGCAATCATCGTACCACTGATAGCGCCGGTGAAGGCACCCTTGTCCTCCCAGTGCAAATCCTGCGCGCCATAGCCTACGTGCTTGCCATCGATGGCATCAGCAACAGTTTCCAGGGCAGTGAACGGCGGGAAGATAACAACCTCGTTAAGCGTGCCGTTGGTTTCCATAACGATATCCTCGGCCAGCTCTACAGCCTCGCTCACGGTTTTGTGCATCTTCCAGTTACCCGCAATCATCTTGCGGCGCAGGTCGTCCAGTGCGGCAACACCCGGCAGCACCTTACCCTCCAGGTATTCCAGCGAAGCACCGCCACCGGTGGAAATATGGCTGATGCGTTTGGCAAGACCCAGTTTTTCGATAGCAGCAACGCTGTCGCCGCCGCCAACGATGCTGATAGCGCGGCTCTTGGCTACAGCCTTGGCCACAGCCTCCGTGCCCTTGCAGAAGGCATCCATCTCGAACACGCCCATAGGTCCGTTCCACACGATCATCTTGGCATCCGCTAACGCTTCAGCATAGGTCTTGCTGGTGGCTTCGCCGATATCCAGCGCCATATATTCCTGGTTCAGATGCTTTACATCCTCGGTTACATAGGCAGCGTCAGCAGAAAAGCTGTCTGCCATCACCAAATCAGTCGGCAAAAGCAGCTTAACCTTGTTCTTTTTCGCCTTAGCCAGCAGCTCACGTGCCAGCTCTACCTTGTCCTCTTCTACCAGGGATTTACCCATAGCGCAGCCCTGGGCGGCCAAAAAGGTGTTAGCCATACCGCCGCCAATCAGCAAAGTATCAACCTTATCAAGCAGGTTATTGATAACGCCGATCTTATCGCTGACCTTGGCACCGCCGATGATAGCGACAAAGGGATGCAGAGGATTATTTACAGCGCGGCCCACGTATTCAATTTCTTTTTCCAACAGCAGGCCTGCAGCCGCAGGCAGAAAGTGCGTTACGCCCTCTACAGAAGCGTGCGCGCGGTGCGACACGCCAAAGCCGTCATTTACATACAGATCTGCCAGAGAAGCAAGCTTTTCGGCAAAATCCATATCATTCTTTTCTTCTTCCTTATGAAAGCGCAGGTTTTCTAAAACCAAGATATGACCGCTCTTGAGCTTGGCGGCAGCAGCCTGGGCAGCGTCGCCCACGCAGTCGGTAGCGAAAAGAATTTTTTTGCCCAGCAGCTTGCCCAAATGCTTGGCCACAGGTGCCAGTGACAGTGCCGGCTTTACCTCTCCCTTGGGGCGGCCAAGGTGTGCCATCAAAATAACGGCAGCCTTGTTCTCCAGCAGGTATTGAATTGTGGGCAGGGAAGCAACAATGCGGGTGTCGTCGGTAATTTCACCCTTATCATTTAGCGGAACATTAAAATCTACACGCACCAGCACCTTTTTGCCGGCAACGTCTAAATCGCGTACAGTTTTTTTATCCACGAATATTTATCTCCTTTTATTACAGGCCTTTTTTGCCGATATAGGCAGCAAGGTCAACTACGCGGTTAGAATAACCCCATTCATTATCGTACCAGCTGACAACCTTAGCCATACGCGGACCAACCATCATGGTGGATAGGCCGTCGATGATGGAGCTGAGCGGGCAGCCGTTGTAATCGCGGGATACCAGCGGTTCATCGCTGTAGCCCATAATGCCCTTCAGCTCACCCTCAGCAGCTTCCTTCAATACAGCATTGATTTCCTCGGCAGTAGTATCGGTCTTCAAAAGTACGGTCAGGTCGGTGATGGATACGTTAGGAGTAGGCACACGCATAGCAAAGCCGTTCAGCTTACCCTTCAGCTCGGGCAGCACCAAAGCAACAGCCTTAGCAGCACCGGTGGTGGTGGGGATGATGGAGCAGGCTGCAGCACGCGCACGACGCAGATCCTTATGCGGCAGGTCCAGAATACGTTGGTCGTTAGTATAGGAATGTACAGTGGTCATCAAGCCGCTTTCAATACCAAACTTGTTCAGCAATACCTTAGTAAAGGGTGCCAGGCAGTTGGTGGTGCAGGAAGCGTTAGAGATAATGTTGTGCTTGGCAGGATCATATTTTTCCTCGTTAACGCCCATAACGATGGTAATATCCTCGCCCTTAGCCGGAGCAGAGATAATAACCTTTTTAGCACCGCCCTGCAGGTGGGCAGCAGCCTTAGCGCCCTCGGTGAAGCGACCGGTGGATTCTACAACGATTTCGGCACCGGCTTCACCCCAAGGGATTTGTGCAGGATCAGGGTTAGCAAAAACCTGTACCTTTTTACCGTCTACAACGATGTAATTGTCTTCGATTTTGATGTCATGGTTAAAGGTGCCATGAACAGAATCATATTTTAAAAGATGAGCCAGAGTCTGGATATCTCCCAGGTCGTTGACTGCGACAACTTCAACCTCGGGATTGGTAAAAGCAACACGAAAAACCTCGCGGCCGATGCGGCCAAAACCATTAATACCTACTTTTGTCATAATAACTGCCTCCTTAATAATCATAAGAGAATCTAAAAATGCACTTGTGTGCTAAATAACTGCTTATTGCTCCGCCATGCGCAATATTTCGTGCGCTGCCGCCTCGTCCGTCACCAAAATATCCTGACGCGACGCACGGATTACAGATAAAATTGCCGCTGCCTTGGACTTGCCTCCGGCAATGCCGATGATGGTGCCGATGTGCTGCAAATCCTGCAGCATCAAACCCGCGTTGTTGGTCATATAAACCTGTCTGCCGTCCAGCGCGCAATACTGGCCAAAGGCCTCGCCCACCGCGCCATCCTGCTCCAGCCTTTCGATAATGCTGCTGCTGAGACGTCTGTGCCGCGCCATTACGCTAGCACGTCCCACACCATGCACCAGGATATCTGCCTGCTTGATGATATCAACAACGGCACGCACGCCGATATCCTCCTTAAGGATGCTGTTTAAGATGTCCTCGCTGACGCTGTCGGGAACGTACAGCTGGCGGTAGGACGCACCCAGCTTTTGTGCCAGCACTGTAGCAATAGTGTTTGCCTGCAGCTCCACATTGTCACCCAGCCCGCCACGCGCAGGCACAACTACAGTGCTGGGCTGCGAGCCTGTGATATTGGCCGCCATAGCTGCCATAGTAGTGCCACCGCTGACCGCCACAATGTGACGCCTGCCATCGCTCAAAAGCTTGCTCAGGATGTGCGCCGCCGTGCGGCCGATTTCGCGCTTGACAACGTCCTCCTGGTCCGAATCACCCGGCAGGATGACAACCTTGCCAATCTTCAGTGTATCGCTGAGAGCCTTTTCCAAAAAGGAAATGTCCTGCAGCTTGCGCACGTAATCGGCAAGCTCCTTTAGGATGTCGGCTCCCTCGTCAGTGACGCTCATGCCGCTGGAGGAAAAATCCAGCAGACCACTTTTTTTGAGAAAATCGACCTGGGCACGCAGCACTCTTTCACTCAGCCCCAGTCTTGCTGCCAGTGCACGTCTGCCAATGGGGTGTTCGTGGCTCACCTGCCGCAAAATCTGGTAACGCTGTACCAAAAGGTCTGTCAGCTCGGGAACAATCTTCTTTTGCAAATTAATAATACTATCCATTCTCATTCCTCGACACAATTTGTCCCTCGTGGTACTTTTTGTGTCCCACAGACTAAATGCAAATGGGTTTCCACTCACTTGCTTACCCCTATTGTAGCATACTCTAATGCAGAAATAAAGTGCAACATTTTAAAATCTAAGAAAAATTTTTCAAAGCAGCATATGTAGTTAGCTATCGCTAATTGTATTTCTAGTTACTTGTATTGGTAATGACTTCAGCAGAATATTACCTGCAAAGCATTGGCCAGCAGAGTAGCAAAAGCTAACGTCGTTAATAAAACCTCGGTGAAAATCGCATCGCGATGTTGTTTTCACCGAGGTTTTTGGGTATAGCATGATTTTTATACGTAAGTCAATTTATCCCACCACACAAAAAGCCTGCCCGCTGACAACTCCATCAGCAGGCAGGCCTAAATTTTTACATTACCTGTTATTTACCATCTCAGGATACATATCGTGCATAAAGAGGCGCTTTTTGGCTGCCTGCTCCCATTCCGTCCCCGGCTTGCCGTAATTGGCATACGGGTCGATAGAAAGGCCGCCGCGTGGCAAGAACTTGCCCCACACCTCGATATACTTGGGCTGCAGCAGCTTAACCAAATCCTTCATGATGATATTCACGCAGTCCTCATGAAAATCACCATGATTACGGAAGCTGAACAAATACAGCTTCAGCGATTTGCTTTCCACCAGTCGCGCATCGGGCACGTAGGAAATATAAATCGTCGCAAAATCCGGCTGCCCCGTCATCGGGCACAGGCTGGTGAATTCCGGACAATTAAACTTTACCCAATAATCATTTTCGGGGTGCTTATTTGGGAACGCTTCCAGCACCTCCGGCGCGTAGTCGCTTTTATAATTTGTTTTGCTGCCCAAAAGGCTGACGCCTTGCAGCTCTTCCTTGCTTCTGCCACTTGTCATTTGTCCTTACCTCCTGCAAACGCCATCTTGGCAACGCCAAATTTTTCTAGGGCTGTAACCAGCATTACGCTGGCAATGCCGCAAATGCACTGGCCCACCAGCAAACTGCTTGCCAAAAGCAGATAGGGTATATCCAAAAGCGCGCTCAGCCACACAGGCACGCCCAAGCCGGGCACAAAGGTTACTGCTGCCCAGATAATCCAGTTGCCGCAGCCGCGCTTTTTAGCAAAAACAATCACGCCCGTCGTTACAATGCCCACAATAAAGCCACCGATGATATCGGGCAGGCCCAAGCCGCCCATCACGGTATTACTGATAACGTTGGCCAGGCCAAAGGGCACGATCAAAAACGGGAACAGCGCGCTCAGACCATAGAGTGCGGTAGCGATGCGAACCTGGTACTGGCCGAAGGCAAAGCTTTGCGTTGCCACCATCACCACAATATATAAAGCTATGCAAAGTGCAGAAAAGACCAGCTTTTTGTTAGTTGCATGTGTATCCATGTTATTCCTCCTTCATAAGTGGATCAACTACGCCATTGGCAGCAAAGGCTGCCTCCCTGTCAATGCAGGTGCCGCATTGGTGGCAGGGGTGCGCACCGCCGTCGTAGCAGCTCCAGGTGAGCTCGTAGGGCACGCCAAGACGCAGGCCCTCGGCCACAATATCCTTTTTGGTTTTATCCACAAAGGGAGCAACAAGCTGCAGCTTTTTGCCGCTGCCCAGGTAAACAGCCATATTCATAGCCTCGTTAAATTCGTGGCTGCAGTCGGGATAGGCGTTGCCTGCAGCGTCATCAGCGTGCGGACCGTAATAAATCACGTCACAGCCATATTGCAGGGCAATGCTGGCCGCGGCCGATAAAAACAGGCCGTTGCGGAACGGTACGTACGTAGTCACAGGCTCGCCGTCACGCTTTTTCAGCTGCTCTGCATACGCCTCGTGCGGCACTTCTTCGCTAGATTGCTGCAAAAGCGAGCAGTTGCTGTGTGCGAAAATAGGTGCCAAATCCATGCGCAAAAGCGGCACGTTGTAAAAGGCTGCCACAGCCTGCGCCGCCTGCAGCTCACGCTCATGCTTCTGACCATAGGCCATTGAAAGCGCTACAACGTTATCACCAAATTTTTCTTTAGCCAAAGCCAGGCAGGTGCTGCTATCTACACCGCCGCTCAATAATACTAATGCCTTCATAATACCTCCCAAATAGGGGCGTTATACGAAAAAAGGATTCCGCCCGCTACAGACGAAATCCTCACATTCAAATAAAAATACCAGCTGGCGCCGGTACCTCGCCCGTAGTTTTGTTTAGAGACAGGATGGTTACGAACTGTCTGTTATTAGATTACCACGATATTATACAGCAAAAAAGCTTTATTGTCCAGAGCAAAAAAGAGAGGCACCCAAGCACCTCTCTTTTGTCAAGCAATATTAAATGATGGCCTTATCAGGCTTTACAAACAACCAGGCAATAGCACCGCAAACGCCGGTTACAGCAGTTGCTGCCAGTGCTGCCTGCCAGCCGTAGTTGGTGGCAAACCAGGCAGTAACGGTAGGAGCGAGCACGCCGCCGATGTTACCCCAGAAGTTCATCCAACCGGATACAGAGCCGGCAAATTTGCCGCCCATGGTGATAACGCTGGACCAGGATGCGCTCATCGTCAGGCCCAGGGAGCCCAGGGAAACAGACAGCCAGAATACGTTCATCATAGCGTCGGCAGTGCGGGTAGAAATGTACAGCGCACCTGCACACAAAATGATGCCTGCGGCACCGGTGACGGTTTTTACAGTGTTCTGCGACATACCGCTACGCAGCAGCTTGTCGGAGAAATGACCGCAGAGTGTTACAACAGCCATCAAGGAAATCCAAGGAGCTGCAGCCCAAATACCCATCTTAGCCAAAGAGAATTTGTGTACCTCCATCAGATACATAGGCAGCCAGGCCAGGAAAACGTACATGATATAGTCAGTAATCAAGAACTGAATACCCAAAGCCCAAAATTGGGAGGAACGCAGCAGGCGGCCCCAGGGAGCAATCTGCTTTTCGCCGGTTGCCTCTACACGATCCTCGTTGATGAAGGCAAGCTCTGCCTCGTTAACATATGGGCTGTCCTTAGGATCATCGGCCACAAATTTATGCCAAGCCCAGGCAAGCAGCAGACCGATAACGCCAAAGCTCAGGAAAACGTGATGCCAGCCAAAGGTGGTCATCAGCCAAACTACGATAGCAGGACCAACAACAGGACCAAAGAAGCAGCCATTGAGGATGAAGGAGCTGGCCTTGCCCTTTTCGTCCTTGTTAAACCATTTATGCTCTGCCATAGCAAAGGCAGGATAAATCGGCGCTTCGCCCAGGCCAAACATCAAACGGACGATAGCAAAGGTGTACTTGCCGCTGGCGATAGCCGTCAAAGCAGTGAACACCGACCACCAGGCGCAGGCAATGGAGCCGGTGAAGCGGTGGCCAAATTTTTCAGCGAACATACCGCCCGGAACCTGCATCAGCGCATAACCGGCAAAGAAGAAGGACTGGATAAGACCCATATCAATTTTGGTAAAGCCAAATTCCTTCATGATAACAGGGGTTGCAACAGAAAGGTTTACGCGATCCATATAAGACACAAAGCTGATAGCAAAGATCAACCACGCAACCTTCCAACGGAAGTTTGTCATTTTCATTTTTAAATTCTTTCCCTTCTAAATAAAAAATATAAGTGCTACTATTCCTTTTCTTCTATACTTCTATGCTTCATTCTACGGAACAGATGGGATATATGTTACCACTTCTAAATATAATAGTCAAGAAAAATCTATGAAGTTTACACTTTCTTGTAAATCCGTAACACTATTGAGTATTGAAAATATTGAGATAAATTCTATTTTCATTATAC
>CAVAHH010000032.1:4459-10856 GCA_963588395.1 bacterium | reverse complement strand
TATAAAGCATTGTTATTTCTCCTCCAAAACGACGTTATCAATCAGACGGGTAGTGCCAAACTTAACTGCTACGGCCAGCAAATTGCTGCCTGTCATCGGGCTTGCCACAGGCTTCAGCTCAGGCAAAGCATAAACTTCCACATAATCAATGTTGCTCATCGGTTCTTCATTAATAGAAGCGGTAACTGCGGCAGTAATCTTGGCTGCATCGCGCTCACCTGCTTCATACTGCTCCTTAGCGGCCTTCAGGCTGCGGCTGAGCACCAATGCAGCCTTATGCTCTGCTTCGCTCAAATAGGTATTACGCGAGCTTTTAGCCAGTCCGTCTGCCTCGCGGACAATCGGCATCACGCGCAGGTCAATGTTAAAGAATAAATCCTTAACCATGCGCTTTAATACCTGCACCTGCTGCGCATCCTTTTGGCCGAAGTAAGCACGATCAGGCTGCGCCAGATTAAACAGCTTAGATACCACGGTGGTCACGCCACGGAAATGGATGGGACGGGTACGGCCGCACAAAACCTTAGTGATATCGCCCGTAACCTCAACCCAGGTTGCATCCTCGCTCGGATACATTTCCTTAGGAGACGGAGCAAAAACAACATCAGCGCCCATTTTTTCGGCCAGCTGGCAATCTGCCTCCAAGGTACGCGGATAAGCATCCAAATCCTCATTGGGCCCAAATTGGGTGGGATTGACAAAGACGCTGACAACGACAAAGTCGTTTTCGCGGTTTGCCGCACTAATCAGGGATGCATGCCCCTCATGCAAAGCACCCATAGTAGGCACCAGACCAATCGTCAGCCCTTTTGCCTTTGCTGCTGCAACCTCCTCGCGCAGCTCTGCAACCGTATGTACTAATTTCATCATTCATTACCTCGTTTCTATCAATATAGTTTTTCTAAAACTGCTTCATCGATTTTAAATATATGCTCCTGTGCCGGGAAATTTCTTGTTTTGACATCCGCAATATATGCCTTTACAGCTTCTACAGTAGTATCATGTAAATTAGCATATTTTTTTACGAACTTGGGACAAAAACCGTTAGAAACACCCAGAAGATCGTTGCATACCAATACTTGGCCGTCACAGCCATTGCCTGCACCAATGCCGATAGTTGCCATAGTGGTGAGCTCGCTTGTCACCTTTGCAGCCAATGCTGCCGGCACACATTCAAGTACACAGGCAAAAGCACCTGCTGCCTCCAAGGCCTTGGCATCGTCTATCATCTTCTGAGCTGCAGCTATATCCTTACACTGAACCTTAAATCCGCCAAGCTGATTTACAGATTGCGGCGTCAGTCCGATGTGAGCGCATACGGGAATACCAGCCTGCACCAAACGCTCCACCAGCGGTGCAACCTCGGCACCACCCTCAAGCTTCACTGCTGTGCATCCTGTTTCCTTTAAGAAGCGTGCCGCATTATACATACCGTCTACAATGCTTGCCTGGTAACTCATAAACGGCATATCGCCCACAACCAGTGCTGTGCTATTGCCACGCATAACTGCTTTGGTGTGATGAATCATTTCATCCATTGTTACAGGAACGGTAGAATTGTAACCCAGGATCACATTGCCCAGGGAATCGCCCACCAAAATCATATCAATACCGGCTTCATTGACATTGCGGGACATAGCAACATCATATGCCGTAATCATGGTAATTTTTGCTTCATTTCCTTAATGGTCGCTACAGTGACTTGTTTCATAGTGTTTTCCTCCTAGCAGACACCTTAATGCATGTGCTGTTGATGAGTCAATAGTGCCATTTTCTTCAGCCAGCTGCGCGCTGTGCTCTGCACTGCCGGCAGTTATCCCCACCAAAAGACCGGCGTCAGCAAAATAACCGGCCAGACAACTGCCTACGCGTCCGCCACCGATAATACCAATACGCATAACACTCTCCTTTCTGACCACAGGAGACGCCCTTGTCAGGCAAAAAGCCTGAAAGATTTACAAAAAAAGCGCATTCCTAGCCGGAATGCGCATAATTAGCCTGTTTTGCGTCTTCGTCCCGGTCTAATAGATCCAAGCGATTATTGACTTAAATATTTTATAATAAACCCAGCTGCTATCTGCTACAGCGCATCCTGCGATGCTGCTGCGCAACAGCCCGAATTTACCGCACTTATAATAGCATATAACAGCCTTGTTGGCAAGCAAAATGTGTTATAATACAAGTAAAAATACTAAGGAGGCTTTGCTATGCCATACGTCAACATCAAAATCACAAAAGAGGGTAATGTAACTCCCGAGCAAAAGCGCGCTCTCATCGAAGGTGCTACCAATCTGCTCCATGATGTTTTGGGTAAAAATAAAGCAACTACCGTTGTCACTATTGATGAGATTGACACTGATAATTGGGGCATCGGTGGCATTCCAGTTACTGAAATCCGTGAAAACGCTGCTAAGAAAAAATAATTTTTTTACCTATTTGCGAGTATCTATCATCATCTACAAGATATATAAGACCACAGACTGACTTACCACAAGATACAGTCTGTGGTCTTTTTTCTTACCCTCTGCATTATGGTTAACCATACCGTTTCGCTAGGTTGACAATAAATTTTTGTAGCCGTATACTTGATGTGAATTTAAGTTAACCATATCAGCATTTAGGTTAACCTGATAATTATGACATTAAAAGGAGTGGCTCAAGATGGGTAAGGGTATTTTTATTACAGCTATTGGTACGGATGTAGGCAAAACCTATGTCACAGGATTATTAGTAAAACGTCTGCGTGATGCGAAAGTTAACGCCGGTTATTACAAGGCAGCATTGAGCGGAGCTGAACGCCAGCCTGACGGCAGCCTGCTGCCTGGTGACGCAGCCTTTGTTGCCAAGCTTGCAGGAATTAGCGAGGAGCCACAGGAGCTGGTATCTTACATTTACGAGGAAGCAGTTTCGCCGCATCTGGCAGCGCTACGTGAGGGTAACCCTTTAGAGATGAGCAAGATAAAAGACGACTACCAAACCGCTCTCAGCAAATATGATTATCTCACGATGGAGGGCAGCGGCGGCATCATTTGCCCAATCCGCTGGGATGAGACGCAGCACATCCTGCTAGAGGACATCATTAAAAAGTTAGGCCTTGGCGTATTGGTAATTTCCAACGCTGTGCTTGGATCCATAAACAACTGCGTCCTTACTATTGCCTACCTGCGCCAGAACGACATTCCCGTTCATGGCATCATCCTCAACAATTATGACGCTGATGACTTTATGCAGATAGACAACAAGCACATGATGGAGCAGCTTACTGGCGTTCCCGTCCTTGCCTGCGTACCAAGCAATGCCGGCGAAATAAATATTGATGTGAATTTATTAAAAAGCCTATATAAATAACCTGCTAAGCAAGCAGCTATCGTGCGCTAAAGCAGCACAAGGAGGAAGAAAATAATGAACGACAAAGTAGCAGATCTGCAAAAACGTGACCTAGCACATATCTGGCATCCGTGCTCCCAAATGAAGGATTACGAAAGCCTTCCACCAATCATTGTTGACCATGCACAGGGACCATATCTATACGCCGCCGACGGCACAGCCTATCTGGACATCATCAGCAGCTGGTGGTGCAATCTTTTAGGCCATTGTAACCCCAAAATCAACGCTGCTATCAAGGAGCAAATCGACCAGCTGGAGCACGTTATCTTTGTTAACTTTACACACGAGCCTGCTATCAAGCTTTGCGAGGAGCTGTGCGAGGTTGTTCCCCAAGGTCTTACAAAATTTAATTTTGCTGATAACGGCTCTGCCTCCGTGGAAATTGCCCTTAAGCTGGCCTTTCAGTATCAGCTGCAGACAGGCCACGGCGAACGCCAGCGCTTTATGTGCCTCAGCGAAGGCTACCACGGCGAAACCATCGGCGCACTTTCTGTTGGCAGCATGGACCTGTTCGCCCAGATGTACAAGCCTATGATGATGAACAACATCCATGTACAGGCTCCTGACTGCTACCGCTGCCCCTTTAATAAGGACAGGGAGCACTGCAGCTGTGAATGCTTTAAGTTTGCCGAAAAAGAATTTGCCAAACACGCTCACGAAACAGCCGCCATCATCGTCGAGCCTATCGTCCAGGGCTGTGCCGGTATGCGCATCTATCCCGCGCTCTATCTGCAAAAGCTGCGCAAGCTTTGCGATGAATATGGTGTGCTTTTGATTGCTGACGAAATTGCCACAGGCTTTGGCCGCACAGGCAAAATGTTCGCCTGCAATCATGCGGGCATTACTCCTGATATTATGTGCATCAGCAAAGCACTCACCGGCGGCTACCTACCCATGTCCATCGTCTGCACCACTGATAAAATTTTTGAAGCTTTTTATGACGACTACAACAAGGGTAAGCAATTTATGCACAGCCACACCTATGCCGGCAACCCCATCGGCTGCGCCACTGCCCTTGCTGTACTCAAGATTATGAAGGAAGAACGCATTTTGGAGCAGGCCGCTACAAAAGCGCAATATTTCCACTCCGCTCTGTTAGACACCTTCGGCAAGCACAAGAACATTGGTGAAATCCGCCACATCGGACTAATAAACGCTATGGAGCTGGTTACGGATAAGGCTACCAAAACAGGTTTCGACGACAGCTTGCGCATAGGCTACGAAATTTATAAAAAAGCCTTAACCCATGGCCTTTTGCTGCGTCCATTGGGCAACGTTATTTACTTCAACCCACCACTAAACATTGAAACCGCTGATTTGGATAAGGCGGTTGCTTTGGCCAAGCTATCTATGGATGAAGTATTGAAGTAAGGAGGCCATAATGAAGGACTTTACACTCAAGGAGCTGACAACCATCGCTCTGCTCGGCGTGCTGATTTTAATATCAGGCTCGTTTAAGATTCCCTCACCCGTCGCAGGCGGCGAATTTCAGCTATCCGCACCCATTGCCGTGCTCATCTGCGCCTGCTTTGGCTTTAAGCGCTACATTATCGCCGGCGTTTTGGCCAGCATGCTGGGGATGCTGCTTGGTATGCACAACATCATCAACGTACTGGTGCAGATGGTCTTTCGCGTAGTTGCCGGCGGCACCATGGCTATTTTAGGCACTAACCTTGCTACTGTCATCGTCAGCGGTCCGCTTGGCACCTTTGCCGCAAGGCTTGCACTGTGGCAGATTACCGGCGTAAGCTGGCAGGTGCTCACAGCTGCTGCCTTCCCCGGAATGATTTTTACTGCCGTCGCTGCAGGCGCGTTTTATAAGCCTGCGCAAAAGTTGATTACTAAAATTATCTTAGCAAGGAATTAAGGTGAAAGCTTCATGCCACTTTATAGTATAAAAATGCGCGCTGCCAAGGGTGACCTGCACGTCAGCGGCGCAGAACGTATCATTGAACAAAACGACATCACCAGTGCTGTCAGCGCGCTGACGGAGCGGGCACTCCACCACGGGCTGGGACGGGCAGACTTCATCAACGTAAAAATGGAGGAGGTCACTCCCTCACAGCTGCAATACCTGGATGCCCTACCCGTCAGCAATCGTCCTGCACAAACGGTAGAAGAAACCTATAATATTATGAAAGAGCTACTTTGTGAGCTGGGGCTTGACAGCAAGGCCGATGAGCTGATTGAGCTTTTGCGCTCTAACCACCCCATGCGCGGTGCAGTGCTGTATGACGTTGCCACAAGCAGACGCCTGGAGCCGGATCACGAGCGCGGCATCCGCGTTACCTATATGGACGCTGACGGAGCTGCCGGCGCCAGCAGCTGCAAAAATCACTTTCGCGAGGCCCTCGTGCTCGCCACCAAGGTAGTACATGCACCCGGAATTATTGCCGAACTGTGCCTTTCGGACGATCCTGATTACCTGGTCGGCTACCTTGCCTCCCTAAAGCATGGCTACGTGCGTCTCATGCCTATGAAGGAGCTTGGTAACCCCCACGGCGGCCGCGTCTTTATCTTCGACAGCAGCAAGGCCAAGGCAGAGGAGGCAATTAATTATTTAGAAAAGCAACGCGTGCTCGTGCGCGGCCTGCCTGTCGAAAAGCCTGCCAACGCTGATCCGCAGCAAATTTTTGCTGATGAGCTGAAGCGTCTGCAGGAGCAGAGCCTGTACCGCTCTATGCGTACAATGGATAGTGAGCAGAGCAGGTACGTCCAAATACAGGGACGCAAAATTTTAATGTTTGCCTCTAACAGCTATTTGGATCTTGCCGCCGACCCGCGCGTCAAGCAGGCTGCAGCAGAGGCAGCACTAAAATGGGGGGCCGGCAGTGGTGGCAGCCGTCTTACCACAGGCAACCTTGCCCTACACGAAGCACTTGAAGCCAAGCTGGCAAAATTTAAGGGTACGGAGGCAGCACTTGTCTTCAACACAGGCTACATGGCTAACGCCGGTATCATCTCTGCCCTCTGCGACAGCGAAAGCGTTATTTTTAGCGACGAATATAAC
>CAVAHH010000032.1:0-4449 GCA_963588395.1 bacterium | reverse complement strand
TAACCACGCCAGCATTATTGACGGCGCCCGACTTTCCAAGGCGCGCATCGTCGTCTATAAGCATAATGATATGCAGGACCTGGAGGTCAAAATTCTGGCTACTCCCTGCAGTAAGGGACTGATTGTCAGTGACGCCGTGTTTAGCATGGACGGCGATATTCTTGATTTGCCTGCATTTGTAGCCCTGGGTAAAAAGTATCACCTGCTGACGATGATTGACGAAGCGCACGCTACAGGTATGATTGGTAAAACAGGTCACGGAACGGTAGAGCACTTTGGTAACACTGCCCGTCCCGACATCCTCATGGGCACGCTCAGCAAATCACTGGGCGCTGAGGGCGGTTATGCCTGCGCCAGCAGGTTAATCATTGAATACCTCAAGAACAAGGCACGCAGCTTTATCTTTGCCACTGCCCAGGCACCGGCAACGCTGGCAGCCGCACTCCGTGCCATCGAGGTGCTAGAGGCAGAGCCGCAGCGCGCGCAAAGCCTGCAGCATAATGTAGAGTTCTTCTTAAGTGCCCTGCACGCAGAGGGCGTAGAGGCAGCATCCCCCACCGCCATCATTCCCGTCATCATCGGTGATGAGGCGACCGCCTTAAAGGTAGCAGACGAGCTGCTGGCCAACGGCGTGCTTGCCCCCGCTATCCGCTATCCTACAGTTGCCAAGGGCACTGCGCGCCTGCGCATCGCGCTCATGGCAACGCACACAGAGCAGGAGCTTGCGCAGACGGCAAAGCTCATCGGTGCGGCAATAAGAAAATATCAAAAGGCATAAAAAATGAGCTGACGTTGGCATAATGCTAAAGTCAGCTCGTTTTTAATTTTTATTCCTCCGCACTTTCCACCTTAATCAGATTGCTGATATAAGGACGCTTACCGCTAAGCACATCGTCATAAAAATTCTGCTTCCATTATATGTAATCCATACTTTCTTTAATCTTATCCAGCTGCTGCTTTAGCGCCTCCTGCTTACGCGCCAAAATCTGCTGCCGCACAGCAATGCTTGCCGGTCCTTGCAGACAAAGCTCCAGATATTCCTTCATTTCCTCAATCGACATACCGCACTTTTTTAAGCAATTTAAATCCTTAATCCATTTCACCGTCGCATCGTCAAAATAGCGGCGGTTATTTTTATCTCTGTGCACATTAGGAATCAGGCCTTCGTTACAATAAAACTTCAGCGCCTGATAGGTTAAACCGGTTTCACGACATGCTTCCATCATCGTATACATAAAAAAGCCTCCTTAAAAATTTTTCAAAAAAGTGCTTGACCGATTGTTGCTATCGGTTGCTATACTCCAATTGTAGCTGGAAAAAAGCCTGTTGTCAAAGAATTACACTAGATTAATATGAGAAAAAATGAAAGTGAGGACTTGATTATGCAATATATTACATTATCTAATGGCGTAAAAATGCCACAGCTTGGTTATGGTGTTTATCAGGTAACAAAGGAAGAATGTGAGCGCTGCGTCAGCGACGCGCTCGAGGTTGGCTACCGCGCTATCGATACCGCCCAAAGCTATTTTAACGAAGCAGAGGTAGGCGAGGCAATCGCTAAATCCGGCATTAACCGCAAGGAAATCTTTTTGACCACCAAGGTATGGATTGAGCACTATGGCTACGACGCAGCAAAAAAATCTGTGCTGCAATCTATGAAAAAGCTAAAAACCGACTACATTGACCTGGTGCTGCTGCACCAGCCATTTGCGGATTATTATGGTGCTTATCGTGCGCTTGAGGATTTATATGAAGAGGGTAGGCTTCGTGCTATCGGCGTATCCAACTTTGCACCTGACAGGCTTGTCGACCTTGCTTCTTTTGCCCGCATTAGGCCTATGGTCAACCAAATTGAAACGCATCCGCTCAACCAGCAAATTGAAGCACATAAATGGCTTGAAAAATATAACGTCATCCATGAGGCTTGGGCACCGTTTAGCGAGGGTCGCGGCAATATGTTCAGCAATCCCGTGCTCCAGACTATTGGCGAAAAATATGGTAAAACAACGGCACAGGTTATCCTGCGCTGGCAGCTGCAGCGTAATATCGTCGTTATCCCTAAATCCACCCACAAGGAGCGTATGATCCAAAACCTGGATATATTTGATTTTACACTAAGCAGCGAGGACATGCAGGCCATCTCCACTTTAGACAGCAAAACCAGCTCCTTCTTCTCGCACCAGGACCCTGCGATGGTGGAATGGTTTGTGCAAATGGTGGAAGAACGCAGAGGCAAATAAAATGAAACGTGTTATCTGTCTTATAGCTATTACTATGCTCGCGCTTTTCAGTGTTGCCTGCGCCGGCAATACCAACAATGCTAACAGCGCAATCCCAGAGACTATAAGCAGCAGCTCCCTTGCTGGTAAAAAAATTCTTATTGCCTATTTTTCGGCAACGAATAATACCAAAACCGTTGCTGAAGAGCTTGCCCAAGCAACTGGTGGTGACCTTTACCGCATCGAGGCAGCACAGGGATACGCTGCTAATCCTTATGATGACAGCGACCGCATTAAAAAAGAGGCCTACGAAAACCTTCGCCCTGCAGTAAAAGCTCCACTGCCAGCCAGTGAAATGGCAAAATATGACGTTATCTTTGTCGGCTCGCCTATCTGGTGGCACCAGCCTGCTATGGTTGTCTGCACCTTGCTTGAAGGCTATGATTTGAGCGGCAAAATCGTCATTCCCTTCTTTACCTACGGCGCACGCAGCTACCTGAACGAATCAATGCAGCGCATTTATAAATCCACACCCAGTTCTGTGCATATACCCGCGTAGCTTCCCAAAGACCTTGAGCCTGAAAATATCGCGCAGGCACAGTCAGACGATACTGGTATCATCATGCCGGCAGATGTTGAGAGCATTGATGCGTGGTTAAAGATGTTACAATTAAAATAAGCTATTTAGTGTAGGCAAATATAAGCGCCGAAAAATGCTTAGCTAGTCTTATGTAATAGGCATTGACAATAAAATACACTCGTGCTACAATCATAACAATTTATCAGAGGACTTGTAGCGCTCAGGCTATTTAAGTGGGATAAGATTCAAACGAATTTTATCTCACTTTTTTAGATAAATGATGGCAACACCACCATAAAAGCTCTTATAGCTACTTACGTAACGAAAGGAGTTTTTATTTATGCAAATCGAAAAAAACAAACCCCAATTACCCCAAATCACTGTTGGCAGTGCCGAGGTCACCGCCGCGCGTCTGGCCTTCTTCGTCCCGGGCTTTGCTGTTTCCACCTGGGCACCCATGATTCCTATGGTCAAGGCTCGCCTGGAGCTGGGCGCAGACGTGCTGGGACTACTTTTACTATGTATAGGCATTACTGCCTTCATAGTTATGCCCTTTGGCGCACTCTTAGGACAAAAATGGGGCTGTAAAAAAGTGCTTTGGCTCACCTGCTCACTCATGGCGCTGGATATAGTTGCGCTCTCCTGCCTACCAAATATCTGGTCATATGCTATAGCGCTCTGCCTTTTTGGTGCGTGCATGGGCACAACCGAGGTAATGATGAACACCAACGCCGTTATTGTTGAACAGCTTGACGGCCGCAGGCTGATGAGCGGTATGCACGCCTTTTGGAGCATCGGCTGCTTTGCCAGCGCCGGTCTCTTCGCCCTGCTCGCCAGTGCCGGATTAGGCGTCACCCTCATCGCCGCTATTCACTGCGCCATCACCTTCGCCGTTATCGGCTACTTTGGCCGCCATTGGCTCAACTATCGCAGTCCTGGTGGCGAAAAAGCCTTTGCCATTCCCCACGGCATTGTCATCGTCATCGGCATTCTCGCTTGTATTTCCTTCCTCGTCGAAGGTGCTATCATGGACTGGAGCGGCGTGCTGCTTACCGAGGCCAAGCATATAGATATGTCGCTTGCAGGCACAGGCTATGCCGTCTTTTCTGTAGCTATGCTGGTTATGCGTCTTATTGGCGATAAGGCTGTGCAGACCTTAGGTGAAAAGGCTTCCGTCATCTGCGGCAGCTTGCTCACCGCCATCGGCTTTGCCCTGCTTGTGTGGGTTGACAACCTCTACATCAACGGTCTGTCCTTTATTATCGTCGGTATAGGCTGCTCTAACATTGTCCCTGTTTTCTATTCTATCCTCAAATTTCAAAAGGCTATGCCCATCAGTGCCGCCGTTACCGCTGTCACCAGCCTTGGCTACAGCGGTGTCATCATGGGCCCTGCTGTATTGGGCTTCGTTGCCCATGGCCTGGGGATCAACGCAGTCTTTGAGCTGCTGGTTATTCTGCTGGTAATTGAAGCAGTCATCGCCAAGCTGGTATTTAGCAAATTGAAAATGTAAGCTTGTGTTTAAGCCAAAAGCAGCCTGCGGACAAACGCCGCAGGCTGCTTTTTTATTTATAGAATTTTGACTTCATATTTCTAAAGCATTGCGTTCTCGACAACTATTTATTCTTCAATATTACCACGAGGTTACTG
>CAVAHH010000031.1:0-11382 GCA_963588395.1 bacterium | reverse complement strand
TGGCAGCATAGATATAGAATATGCGGTGAGCAGGGGCGAAAAACGCTTTGCTCCCGGAATTTTGGCACGTGCTAACGATAACGTGCTGTATATTGATGATGTAAACCTGCTGCGTCAGGAGCTTTTGACCGCCGTGCTTGATGCCAATGCCAGCGGCGTGAACAATGTGGAGCGTGACGGTATCAGCTACAGCCACGAGGTGCATACGACGATTATCGCCACCATGAATCCTGAGGAGGGTACCTTGCCGTCGCATATCCTGGACCGCTTTGGCATGTATGCTGATATGCAGGGGTTGGATGATATCGGGCAAAGAGTAGAGGTAATCAAGCGTGCGCTGGGGTATAGTAGCAATATAGTTGCGTTTAAAGATGAATACAAGCAGCAGACCGGGGAGCTGGCGGCGCAGATTGCGGCAGCAGTACAGCTGTTGCCACAGGTAGAGATTTCGGAGGCAATGCTGATGCTGGCAGCGCAGATGTGCAGCCAGGCCTTTTGCGCAGGACACAGGGCGGAAATTTATCTGCTGGAGGCTGCCAGGGCAATTGCTGCGTTGGCTGCCAGAGCCTACGTGCTGCCTAAGGATATGGACGAAGCGGCACAGTTGGTGCTGCCGCACCGCATGCGTAAGCCACCCGAACAGCAGCCAGAGCAGAGCGAGCAGCAGGATGAGCAGCAGGACGAACAGGAAAATGAAGATCCTGCCGATGAAAACGACGATAACGAGCAGCAGCAGGATAACCAGCTGCCGCCGCCTCCCTTGGACAATGGTGATAATGCTGATGACGATGCTTCTGATGACGATGATGATGACGACCAGGAGCAGGACGAACAGGATGAGCAGCAAAACCAGCCGGAAAATAATCTGGCACCCGAGGAGCAGATTGCCGATGTCGATAAGAGCTTCAGGCTGCCGAAGATGCTGCTGGATATGGGCAAGAACCAGAGTGTGCGCCGTGGTAGTGGCAAACGCAGCGTGACCAGGACAGATTTGAAGCAGGGTCGTTACGTGCGCGCCGAGCTGCCCAAAACCAAGGTAGAGGACCTGGCCTTTGATGCAACCATCCGTGCGGCCGCGCCTTATCAACGGCTGCGTGAAGCTAACGGCTGTGCGTTGAATATCAAGCAGGAGGACCTGCGTCAGAAGGTGCGCGAAAAACGCATTGGCAATACCTTTCTTTTCGCAGTGGATGCCAGCGGCTCTATGGGGGCGCGTGAGCGTATGCGTGCTGTTAAGGGCGCAATTTTTTATATGCTGCAGGAGGCTTACCAAAAGCGTGACCGCGTAGGTATGATCGCCTTTCGCCGGGACAAGGCAGAGGTGCTTTTGCCCATCACCCGCAGCGTGGATATGGCGCAAAAACGTTTGGCGCAAATGCCTACAGGTGGTAAAACCCCGTTGGCAGATGGTTTGGCGCTGTCCTTGCAGACGCTGGCGATGTTAAATAAGCGTGACAGTGAGCTGGAGCCGATTTTGATCGTGGTGACGGACGGGCGTGCCAATAAGGTGGATGCAGGCGAGAAGGACCCTGTAGCTGCAGCCGTGGCTATCGCTGAAAAAATTGCCAAAGCGAAAATCACTAGCGTGGTGATTGATACCGAGGCCGATTTTATCAAGCTGGGTATTGCTAAAAAGATTGCTGCCGCTATGGGCGCCAATTATTATACGCTGCAGAAGCTGTCCAAAGAAAATATTATTCGCATTGTGAGAAATTTGAATTAGCAGTAAAAGTATAGTATACTGATTGATATAGATGAATATAAAGGAGCGATACTTTTATGAAAAAATTACTTACGCTTATGATTATGCTGTTAACCTGTTTGTTTGCCTTTACGGCTTATGCCGAAAACCAACCTGCCCAGCAAAAGGGTGTGGATTGGGAAATCAGCATGATGCCCAAACCGTCCGAGGAGGAGCAGGAGGCAGCGCGTTGGTCTATCGTTGTCGAAAACAACGTGGGAATTTATGCCTATGACATGGATTCTTTGACCTATAGCCAGGTGATTAATGGTATTGCTGATAAAAATATCGTCAGTGTGCTGACGAAAACTGTTTTTACCGACAAAGATATTTTGAAAAAGCTTAACGCTAAATACAAGGAAGCACTACCCAAGAAGGAAAAAGTGCAGTACTGCGAAATCTATATGACCTTTAATCTGGCAGATAAAACCTATGCAGTA
This sequence comes from bacterium, assembly GCA_963588395.1. GTDB lineage: Bacteria > Bacillota > Negativicutes > Acidaminococcales > Acidaminococcaceae > Phascolarctobacterium_A. Next base: position 9,201 of record CAVAHH010000031.1, on the reverse strand, counting down.
CAGGGAATGGATGTTTACAGCAACAAGAAAACCGTGCTGGAGCATCAGGCAAAGCCTTTGAAGTTCGTGCCCATCCCGCAGGGCAGCTTTGCCGAGGCTATGCTGGAAATCTGCCAGCAGGCAGTGAATAATGATGCTGCCGCACAAAAATAATGAAACGCTTTAATTTTGCTGCAATAAAAAACTTTATATTAACACACAAGCTACTTAGTCTGCTTATAATTTGTGTCATTGGCGTTGGAGGCGTGCTGGCATTTAAGCTGTTGCCTGCACACAAGACGCCGGTCAAGGCTGCTGCCAAGCCAATGGTGCACACACAAGTTGCCGGCAGACGACCATTGTATAAAAGCATTAACCTTTTTGGCCAGCTGAAGGCCAAGGCTCAGATTGATATCGTCAATAAATATGCCGGTATCGTGGACGAGGTTAATGTAGATCTGGGCAGCAAGGTACAGGCAGGCGACGTCCTGCTCGTGCAGCGCCTGGATGACGCACGCTCGGAAATGCTAAAGGCCGGGGCACGCTATGCGGAGGCAGGGGCAAACGCTGCCACCTACGACACCGATTATACTGCCAATATAGCCCGCTATGAGGCTGACTATAAGCTGGCGCAGGTAAATGCGGAGCGTTATCGCAGGCTTTATGCCCAGGGCGCCGTGTCTAAGTATGAGCTGGATGCGGTAGAGCAGACCTTGGCAAATAAGAAGGCTGCTTACGAGGAGCTGGCACTGCAAAAAAGCTATGATGGCAGACCATCGCAGGTGTACCGTCAGGAGCAGGTGGCCGAAAGACGTAAGCAGGAGTATATTATTGCGCAAAATAAGTACCAGGATATGATTTTTAAAGCACCGCGGGCAGGTATTATTACCTACCGCAATGCTGAAGTGGGTGGCTATGCGCCTGCAGGGAGCAGGCTGTTGACGCTGCTGGATGACAGCGGCTATACAGTGGACTGCGATATAACAGAGGCTGATGCGGCCGCTGTTACCCTTGGTACGCAGGTCAAGCTGCGGCTGGAAGCGATTGGCGAGGAGTGTCAGGGTGAGGTTGTTTATGTGAGTCCCGCAAGAAGCAGGGAAACGAACAAGTTCACCTTACGCATCAGGCTGATAGAGCCTGGGTCCAGAGTCAAGGCCGGCTTGTTTGCCAAGGGAGTATTGCAGTTCTTGCAAAAGCCATCCACCATATATTTACCTAAAGACGCCGTTTTGGAAAAGGACGGCAAATATTATATTTATGTGCTGGGTAAGGGGAACAAGGCCGAGCTGCGCCCTGTAACCATAGGCACAGGCAATAATGAAAGTACAGAGATTATGCAGGGACTAAAGGTGGGCGAAAAGGTTATCGTGGATAATCTGGCACGCCTGCGCAACGGTCTGGCAGTAGAACCGGCTAAGGGGGAGGCGAAGTAATGAATATTACGCGCTTCTCTATTAAAAGGCCTATTGGCATTTGCATGATTTATCTTTTAATTTGCGTTTTGGGTATCATCAGCTTTTTTCGCATTGGCGTGGAGCTGCTGCCTGACGTAGATTCTAAATATATAAGCATCATCGTCAACTATCCCGGTGCCAGTACGGAATCGGTAGAGCAGCAGGTTACCAAGCCAATAGAGGACGAGCTTTCTTCTATATCGCACTTTAAGCAGGTGCGGTCTGCAACCCGTCCCGGTCGTGCTGAAATTTTTGTTGAGCTTGACAGCACTGCCGATGCTGACATGGTCGCTATTGAAGCAACCAAAAAGGTGAGCCGTATCCGTAAGGAGCTGCCTGAGGATATTGATGAACCTGTAGTAATTAAGCGCTCGAGTGAGGAATATCCAGTCCTGCAGATCGCTGCCACATCTAATGCCAGCCTGGATGATATTTACGCACTGGCGGAAACCAACTTTAAGGAGCGTTTGCAGCAGGCCGTCGGCGTGGCTGATGTAGATGTGACCGGTGGACGCAGTAAGGAAATCGCCATCGAGGTGGATAAGGACAGGCTCAGCTATTACGGACTCACGCTGCAGGATATTATTAATGCTGTAAAAAAAGAAAACGTTATCATCTCCTCCGGCTCTGTCTATACGCAGGTGCTGGAAAAAACAGTCCGCATGCAGGCGCAGTACAAGAACGCCGCAGAGCTGGCGCAGATTCCTATAAAAACTGCTGCCGGTCAGACTATAGAGCTGGCGCAGGTGGCTAACGTACAGGCCAAGGATAAGCGTGCCACTGCCTATAGCAGGGTGGATGGCAGCGAGGCTGTGTCACTGGAGGTTTACAAGGCCAGCGGTGCCAACATCGTTGAAACTGCTGACAGCGTACTCAAGCAGCTGGAAACATTGCGTAGGGAATATCCTGATTATGTTTTCACCGTGGTTTATGACCAGTCGCACTTTGTGCGCGATTCCTTGGGAAATACACTTAAAACGTTATTAGAAGGCCTGTTTACAACGGGTCTTGTGCTATATTTGTTTTTGCGTGGCTGGAAGTCCTCACTGGCGGTAATGATCGCTATTCCTACGTCGCTTATCGCCACCTTCTTTTTAATGTATATGGCAGGCTATACCTTTAACATGATGTCGCTCATGGGCATGGCGCTGTGTATAGGCATACTTGTGGATGATTCTATCGTCGTGCTGGAAAACATTCACCGCTTTTTGGCGCAGGGCAAGAGTGCCGACGTGGCGGCGGAGGAGGGCCGCAACGAAATTGGTATGGCGGCCGTAGCGATGACGCTGTGCGACGTGGTTGTCTTTTTGCCTATCGCCTTTATGCAGAGCGCGACAGGACAGTTCTTTAAGCAGTTTGGCATGACGATTGTCTTTGCTACGCTGATGTCGCTTTTGGTATCCTTTACGCTTACCCCTATGCTGGCCTCACGCTTTTATGCCAAAGGTTTATTAGAGCCCACCGGTAGCTTGTGGAGCAGGCTGGATGCATGGGAGCAAAAGGCTATTGCCCGCTATGAACAGCTACTGGTGCAGTGCCTGGACAGACCTAGGCGACTTTTGGCAGGGGTAGCTGCAGTCTTTGCGGTGGCGGTCCTGCTGGTGCCGTTAGGCGTAGTTGGCTCGGAGTACATGCCCCGCACCGACGAAAGCGCGATCCAGGTGAACCTGGAGCTGCCGACGGGCTATAATGCTGACCAGACAAACGCCGCTCTGCTGCAGTTTGAGGATTATCTGCAGACGCTGCCGGAGGTGGAGCATTTTCTGTCTAATGTTACCACTACGCAGAGCATGGGCAAGATTACCATCAGCCTGTGTAACAAAAACGACCGCAGCCGTGACGTGTGGCAGGTGGCAGGCGATATCCGCAGCTTTGCCCGCAAAAATCTGCCTGACGTTAAAATCCGCGTCAACGAGATACAGTCCTCTGTTACCGGTGTATCTGGCGGCAGGCTATTGGTGCGTTCGCCTGTACAGGTGGAGCTCAAGGGTAGCGATATGGAGCAGCTGCTGGCAGAAAGTGCCAAGGTAGAGCAAATCTTTGCTACCACCAAAGGTCTGAAGGATATCAAGAATTCTTATGTCAAGGGTATGCCGGAGCTTAAGGTTACGGTGGACCGCGACAAGCTGAGGTATTATAATACCAGCGTCAACGAAATCGCCCAATCCTTTAATGCAGCGATTGGTGGACGCAGTGCCGGCGTGCTGGCCAACGATGTCGCCAACCGTGGCAATGATACCGATATCAATGTGCGCTTTGCCGGTGCCACCGGCTATGATGTGGATGAGGTGCGCGCGATTCCTGTGCACACGGCCCGTGGTAACGTCTTTTTGGGCGATGTGGCCGATGTGGAGGAGGGCGTAGGTCCTATCACCATCCGCCGCGTCAACAAGGAGCGCATCATCAACATTCAGGCCAATTTGACGGACAGACCGCTCAACGAGGTTATCAATGAGCTTAAGGGTAAGCTTGACAGTGCCGGTCTCAAGAGCAGCTATGAATTTTCCGGTCAGGCAACCAGCATGAACGATTCCTTTGCCGAAATGGCTATGGCCCTTTCGCTGTCGTTGCTATTGATTTATCTGCTTTTGGCAGTGCTGTATGAGTCGGTGTTTACGCCGTTTATCAGAATGTTTTCGCTGCCGTTGGGCTTGATCGGTGCCATCTTCGTCTTATTTTTGACGCATAATACGATAAATTTATATTCCTTAATCGGCATTTTGGTCATGGATGGCCTTGTTGCCAAAAATGGCACCTTGCTTTTGGATTATACGCTGACACTGATGCATGATGGAGCTTCGGCACGTGCCGCAGTTATAGAGGCAGGCAAAACACGTCTGCGCCCGATCTTTATGACTGCAATTACCATGGTTGTGGGCATGCTGCCTACGGCGCTGGCGATGAGCGCGGGCAGTGAGACGCGTGTAAGCATGGCCTGGGTTATTATCGGCGGTATGATTACGTCCACGGTGTTCACCCTGTTGATAATACCGATTCTGTTTTTGTGGATACAAAGTAAGTTTCCAAATAGAGTTTAATAAATACAGTTGTAGGAAAAACTGAATATAGTGATATGATTGATAGACCGAGCAGGCCGCGACCATGCAAGAATGGGCAGCTGCAAGGGATATTGATAAATTTTTTGAGGAGTGTGAGAAAATATGAAGAATGCAACAAAAGGCATGCTGATGACAGCCTTAATCACAGGCACAGTACTGTGGGGAGGCGCGAGTGTATTCGCTGAGGAGCTGGATGAGTATTCTCTGGACCAGGTGATCGTAACAGCTACGAGAACAGAAAAGAGAGATGTCGACGTTCCGGCAAGCACGCAGATTATTACTGAACAGGATATCAAGGATTCCGGCTCCCAGAGCGTTGCCGAGGTTTTGGGAAAGCAGGCTGGTATCGAATATAAATCCTTTGGTCCCCTGGGTTCCTCCATGGGTACTATGATCAACGAGGTTAATATCCGTGGTATCAGCAATGGTACCTTGGTATTGGTTAATGGTAATCCTGTTTCCTGGCGTGGCAAGTACAACCTTGAAGCAATTCCGACCGAAAGTATCGAACGTATCGAGGTTGTAAAGAGTGGCGGTTCTGTGCTCTATGGCAGTGAGGCAATGGCAGGTGTTATTAATATCATCACCAAAAAGAAGGGCAGCAACTCTGTAAGCGTTGGCTTTGGTAACAGAAGTCACCAAAATTATAAGGTAAATGTTGGTAACGAAAAATTTACTGCCGGCTATAACCTGGAAAAGATGGGCAGGGTAAATTACCGCAATCTTAGTGCTGTAAATTATCCGAGCAAAACCCCTAAATTAAGTGGCAAGACACGTACAGATGCTGACGATATCAAAAAGCAGAGTGTAAATTTGGGTTACAACTTTAATAACAATTTGAGCTTTGCTTATAATTACTATGAATCTAAGGTTAATTACGAAAGATTCTTCACCGAGGTTACTAAGGGTGATGCAGCTGTTAACGACCAATTTAATGGACGTCTTTATACAACCAGACAGAACAATTTCCAATTGAACTACAAGGATAACGATTATAAGGGTAGCGTTTATTATAATGTTGCTACAATTGAGTCTGAAGGTCCTACATTCTATAACACGAGTACTTCATCTGGTGGTGCTAAACAATTTAGCAAATATCATACAAAGGAAAAGAATTCCACCATTGGCGCTGATTTCCAGCGCAACTGGAAGCTGGGAGAAAAATCCCAGGCTGTTTTGGGCATGGACTTCCAGCACGAGATGTACGAAAAATCGGTGTTCTCTGGTGGCACCTTGAGCCGTAACATATGGGCAATATTTGGCCAGTGGGATCAAAAATTTGATGATAAGAACTCCATGATCTTTGGCGCCCGTGAAACCTGGACAACTAATGCCTTCAGGGGCCAGGATTATAGTAATTTCAGTGGTGCCGTGCAGTACATTCATAAGCTGGATGATGACCAGAGCTTGTATGCCAGCTACACTGAGTCCTTCATCATGCCAACTTACGCACAGATGAATGGTGCAAGCGACCAGGCTATTCCTAATCCTGATTTGAAGCCGCAGACCGGCAAAAACTATGAGATTGGCTGGAAAAAGATATCTGAAGACCACAGCTGGAAGGCTGCTTTGTATCATATTGATATCGAAGATAATATTTCTGCTACCTGGAGTTCTAACAATGCATCGTATACGTATAAAAATGAGGACTTCAAAAATACCGGCTTTGAATTAACCTGTGAAATTAAAGAAGATAATGGCTTCTCTTATAATTACGGCATTAATTATGGTGATCCTAAGGCTACCAAAACTCTTAACAAGCAAAGAGTTTGGGACAGAAAGTTTGGCCGTGTGCAATTAAATGGCGGTATTACCTATGCAAAGGATAAGTGGAGAAGCAGCCTGACTGCAAGCTACCTGGCAGAGCGCGTAAATTCTCCTAGCAGCAGCCATTCCTATAAGACTAAGCCGTATTTGCTGACCTCTTTGAATACCACCTACAGCCCGGATAAGAACAGCGATATCATTTTGAGCATTGATAATCTGCTCGACAGAAGAGATAATTTGAATCATTCCGGTTCTGACTACTATTCTACTCCGTTCAGCTTCCTGCTTACCTACAACTATAAATTCTAAAGCTAACCCTTGCATCTTTGGCGGCGCGTCAGCGCCGCCATTTTTACACCTGCAATTCATGACGATGTATTGACAATGACTTTAGATAACATTACAATATAGCTAGAGGTGATAGACATGGAAGCAAATATCAATGTTAACATTAGAATGAATAGAGAGTTAAAAAAACAGTTTGAAGCTTTTTGTAATGATGTAGGTATTAATATGACTACGGCCTTTACAATGTTTGTCAAAAAAACTCTTATGGAGCAGCGGATCCCCTTTGATATAGGATGTGATAAACCGCAGGGCAGAGAAATAGCTGCTATTTTGGAAGAGCTTAGGGAGATGAAGCAGCATCCGGAGCATTACAAAACCTATGCTAGCTCTGAAGAGATGCTTGAGGATATTCTCAAATGAAGTATAAATTGAGCGTTTCCAACAGATTTAAAAAGGATGTCAGGCTTTTACAAAAACGTGGATACAATATTAAGTTATTGCAGGAGGTTATTGATGTTCTGCTGGCAGGGAAAGAGCTTGATGCTAAATATAGGGATCATGCTCTACATGGTGAATTTGAGGGCACTAGGGAATGCCATATCAGGCCTGACTGGTTACTGATATATACAAAATTTGAGGACAGGTTAATATTATTTTTGTCTTATACCGGTACTCACAGCGATTTATTTAGATAGAGTTGTTTTGAGGATTAAGCAAGAGTATCTTTGGCGGCGCGTCAGCGCCGCCATTTTTGCTTACTGCGACTAGATGTAGATGCATTTTGAGTATGTCAATTATGCTTATTATATTAATATTATCTTTGTTAGTTACTAAAGAATTTTTATCAATAGAATTTTCACGAAAAATAAGATTAGATATTGAATAATGTGTGACTTTTAGAGTATAATGTTGTTGCAATAGAATTTTACAGATTAATGTTCCTGAAAGGCTGTGGCCATGTAAGACTGGGCAGTAAAAGAGGGATGTTGATAATTTTTTTGAGGAGTGTGAGTTAATTATGAAGAATTCCACAAAAGGAATGCTGATGACGGCGTTAATCACCGGAACAGTGCTGTGGGGGAGCGCAGGTGTATTCGCTGAAGAGCTGGATGAGTATTCTCTGGATCAGGTGATCGTAACGGCGCAAAGAACCGAAACTAAGGATTTGGAGACGCCTGCTGCTGTAAGCATTATTACCAATAAGGACATTGAAAAACATGGTGCTACAACCGCGATGGAAGCATTAAGAAGAGTTGCTGGTGTTACAGACTATTCTTATGGACCAGGTGGCGATGATTTTGGTTCTAGCTATAGTCGTGTTTTTCTGCGTGGCTTTGATAAAGGCGCATTGGTCATGGTTAATGGTGCGCCTATTAACATTAATAACTATGCATCAGTAAACGCAATTCCTGTTAATGCAATAGAAAAAATTGAGGTTGTAAAGGGTGCGAATTCTGTACTTTATGGTGCAGAGGCACTTGGTGGCGTGATTAACATTATCACCAAAAAAGGCGCTGGTGAGCTCAAAACAACTATTAGTGCTACTGGTGGCAATTATTTGAGTAAATATAGTGTAACTACTCAAGGTGATGGTTTTATTGCTTCGTTTGGCAAAGACTATGTAGATAAGTATGAACATGCACAGATGGATAGGCCTTCCAATAACAGTTATAGAGTTAACGAGAAGTATAAGAGAACATCTGCGTTTACAAGCTTGGCATTATCACCAAATTTACAGTTTAATTGGAGTTATTCCAAGATGGATCCCATGTATGGTCAAAGATATTTGACAACTGGAAAGATTTATGGAACAAGATATGCATATCATGATACAAAACATGCTGCAAGCTTGGTTTATACAGATAAGGATAATCAAACAAAGACTACATTAGCATATAATAGCAAAAAAGTTGAAGCAAGAAACGTTGCTGTTAACGGAACTGCGAAACGTGGTGGTGATACGAGCAATTATACTGCGTCAAATATTTATGTTGATAGTCAGAAAAAATGGGATTTTGGCAATGATAGTTTGATTGCTGGTCTTACGCTTAAGCATGAAAAGTACGACCAAACCTATGCGAATGTAGCTGATAATGATAGAAACAGTTACGGCGCATATATTTCTTATAATAAGCACTTTAATGATAAGTTTAGTTCTACGCTGGGGTTGCGCGGGGAAACATATAGAAAGACAGAGTTTGACGACAAGAATAATAATGTTTTATTACCACAAGTGCAGGCGTTATATAAATTTAATGATACGTTGTCATGGTATACTAACATTGGTAAAGCATTTGAAATGCCAGCTATGAATTCACATACTTCTGCTGGTGGTACATCTGCTGATGTTATTAAGAAGAATGGCATTAAACCTGAGGAAGGATGGACATATGAAACTGGTTTAAAACGTATTACGGATTCTTCCTCTACTAAGTTAGCTGTTTTTTATATGGATTATAAAAACAAGTTTAAATGGGTACATTACGATTGGTTGCCTGACCTGAAAAATAAAATTCAGGTTAATATGGGGAAATTTGAAAATACTGGCATAGAATTGGAGTATCAAAAACATTTAAGTGATAAATGGGATTACAATTTTAATGCTACATATCAAAATCCAAAATCTTTTGATGATGAGACTAGCAAGTGGACGC
>CAVAHH010000030.1:0-11472 GCA_963588395.1 bacterium | reverse complement strand
CTGCACATCCTTATCCAGCGTTACAATATCAGCAGCAGGGATATAAGGCGGATTAGAAACAATGATATCAAACTTTTTTTCTAGCGGCACATTGCTGAACACGTCACTATGGCGGAAAGCAGCACGCTTATCTACGCCGATATTGGCAGCATTTTCCTTAGCTACTGCCAAGGCCTCATTGCTAATATCCACGCCCACACCCACAGCAGCAGGCAGATAATCTAAAAGCGATACTAAAATAGCGCCGCTACCCGTGCCGATATCCAAAATTTTTACCGCTCCATCAGGCTTTAACAGCGTTGCCGCCTGCACCAGGCTTTCCACCAAAAGCTCCGTTTCAGGTCGTGGCACCAGCGTTGCCGGAGTAACCTTAAAGCTGTTACGCATAAAGGCACGCTCGCCAACGATATAGGCCAAGGGCTCGTGCTTAGCACGTCGCTCCACAAAGCTGCGCATCAGCTGACGCTCGTCCTCACTCAGTGGCTTGTCAAATTCTGTGTACAGCTTAATGCGCTGGCACTTGAGGACAGCACAAAGCAGCACCTCCGCATCCAGGCGTGGATTTTCCACGCCTTTTGCTGCAAAGTGCTGCTTTGTCCAATTTAAAATTTCCATAATTGTCCAGACAGCCTTGCTCATTTTATTTCACCTGTCTTAATTGTTCGCTTTGCTTTGCAGTAATGAGTGCATCCAAAAGCTCGTCCAGATCACCATTGACGATGGTATCAAGCTTGTGCAGCGTCAAACCAATACGGTGATCCGTCACACGTCCCTGCGGATAGTTGTAGGTGCGGATGCGCTCACTGCGGTCACCTGTACCAACCTGGCTCTTGCGGTCCTCGGCGGTAGCAGCACGCTGCTCCTCCTGCGCTCTTTCCAAAATGCGCGCACGCAGCACGCGCAGACATTTTTCACGATTTTTGAGCTGCGATTTTTCATCCTGGCACTGCGCCACAATACCGGTAGGAATATGCGTCATGCGCACTGCAGATTCGGTCTTGTTAACGTACTGACCACCTGCACCACCTGCACGGTAGGTATCGATGCGCAAATCCGCAGGATTAATTTCTACATCCACCTCTTCGGCCTCTGGTAGCACGGCCACCGTAACGGTAGAGGTGTGCACGCGTCCCTGTGATTCGGTCTCAGGCACACGCTGCACGCGGTGCACGCCGCTTTCAAACTTCATACGGCTGTACACACTGTCACCGCTCACTTGGAACACAACCTCCTTAAAGCCACCCAGCTCCGTGGGGCTTGCATCCATAACCTCCACACGCCAGCCGCGGGTTTCGGCGTAGCGCACATACATTCTGAAAAGCACACCGGCAAAGAGTGCTGCCTCATCACCACCTGCGCCGCCGCGGATTTCCACAATAACGTTCTTATCATCGTTAGGGTCAGATGGCAGTAGCAGAATCGTCAGCCTTTGCTCGTATTCCACCAGCTTCGGCTTTAGCTCCTTCAGCTCCTCCTTTGCCATCTCGGCAAGCTCCTCATCACCGCCCTGCTCCAGCAGCTCCTGCGCCTCATCACGTGCACGCACCATATCGCGGTACTCACGGTAGGCAGTCACCACGGGCTCCAGCTTGGCGTGAGCCTTGGTTGCCTTCAGCCAATTAGCCTGGTCGGCAATGACGTCGGGATCGCTGATTTTGGCTTCTAAATCTAAGTATCTGTCTTCTAGTGCTTGCAGCTTATCGAGCATTAAAAGTTCTCTCCTTTGTATTACTCCTTGATATTGTACTGCTTCTTCTTTCATAACTGAAAGAAGAAGCAAGAAAGATTCGCGCTTTTTGCTCGTGCAAAAAGCACTTTACCATATTCTAAATTGTTCGACGTAACCGATAGTCAGGCAAATCTGACTAAGAGCAATTATATTATCATAGAGTGTGATTGGAAAATTGCAATGAATAATGCGGGCGCATCCAGGAGGCAAACTCATTAAGCATAGCCGATTGGTTTGACACGAACCGCTGTACATAGAAACACGAAATAAACGTCCGCAATTCTTCTGCACGAAATGATAAATAATTGCGAAATGACACGCCGTTCTACTCTATAATCTCCTCCGGCGGCAGCACGGCCTTCAGCGAAGCAATGGCCACCTCTATCTGGCTGTCATCCGGCTGGCGCGTCGTCAGCTTCTGCAGCAAGAGTCCCGGCATAATTGCCATATGCACCAGCTTGTTATCGTTGTGCGCACCGGCAAAGCGGATAATTTCGTAGCTGACGCCGGCAATTACGGGCATCAGTACCACACGCGAGGCAATGCGTTCTAAAAGGCTGGGCCAGCCTAAGAACGTAAAGATAAACATGCTTATCAGCATAACGATCATCAAGAAGTTAGTTCCACAGCGGGGATGCAGTGTACTAAAGGGACGCACGTTTTCTACACGCAGCGGCAGCCCTGCTTCATAAGTATAAATGGTTTTATGCTCAGCACCATGGTACTGAAACACACGCTGGATATCCTCCATCGACGAAATAGCGGCAATATAGCTCAAAAAGATGACCATACGCAGCACGCCCTCCGCCAGGTTGAGCGCCATAGCATCCTCCGTCAGCTCGTGTAAAAAGCGCATCGACCACGTAGGAATGACGATAAACAAACCGACAGCCAAAAGGACGGAGGTAGCAATAGTCATAGCCATTTCCTTGCCAGTCAGCTGCTCCTCCTCGTCTCCCGACACCTGTGCCGAATACGCAAGTGCCTTAATGCCGTCATACAATGATTCAAACAAAGCAATAACGCCGCGAAGCAGCGGTTTTTTCAAAATAGGATATTTATCACGGATGCTGTTTACAGGATTGACGTCTACAGCAATTTCACCATTAGGCTGGCGTACAGCCACAGCCACCTTCTCAGGCCCGCGCATCATTACGCCTTCAATAACGGCCTGACCGCCTACAGACAATTTTTTCGTGCTCATAGTTATTTTATTTACTCCATCTAATCGTTTTCATAGTAAACTAAATACAGCAGAGCCCCTGATATGAGAAGCCCTGCTGCATTGTATGGATTATTGTTCTTTGTTGTAACGTTTGTTGAACTTCTCGATACGACCACGAGCGGCAACATTACGTTGTTGGCCAGTGAAGAATGGATGGCATTTAGAGCAAACATCCACGCGTAATTCTTTTTTAGTGCTGCCAGTTACGAAGCTTGCGCCACATGCACAGGTAGCAGTAACCTCACCGTAGTTCGGATGAATCTTTTCTTTCATTCTTTACACCTCTCTTTTCAAGAACATTATATGCAAATTTATCAAGCAACCTTGCTAAGCAAGCCAGCTTACATTAACACTAGACTAGTTTAACATATAGCGACTGCAAACGCAAGCTATTTTTTAGCAAATTCGCTCACACCGCGCACGTAATTAATAAACTGCTGCGCCGTGCGTCCCGATATACCACCATGATGCAGTTCCCACTTGCGTGCCTCGGCACAAAGCAGGTCCTCAGCCAAATCCAGACCCTGCTTTTTTGCCAGCTCGCAGACGATTTTAAAGTATTCCTTCTGCGTGGGCTGACCATAATAAATGGTGCAGCCAAAGCGGTTAACCAGCGACAGCTTTTCCTGCATGGTATCAGATTTATAGATGCCGTCCTCCTCCGTCACATCGTTTCTGTCCTTCCAGGTTTCGTTAATCAGGTGACGGCGGTTGCTGGTAGCATAAATCAAAATATTGTCCGGCCGCACCTCCAGCCCACCCTCGATAATAGCCTTGAGATATTTGTATTCAATCTCAAACTCCTCAAAGGACAAATCATCCATGTAGATGATAAAACGGTAATTGCGGTTTTTGATTTGTGCAATTACCTGCGACAGATCGCGGAACTGATGCTTATATATTTCTATCATGCGCAGTCCCTGATCATAATATTTATTGATAATGGCCTTAATGCTACTGGATTTGCCTGTACCGCTGTCGCCAAAAAGCAGCACGTTGTTGGCCGGACGGCCTGCTACAAAGGCCTCGGTGTTTTCAATCAGGCGGCGCTTCTGATCCTCGTAGCCAATTAAATCATCAAAGCTGATATGCTCGGTGTTGGATATAGGCACAAGCTGCACTCCCTGCTCCTCATGCACCAGACGGAAGGCCTTATTAAGACCCAGCTTGCCCACGCCATAGTCATGATAAAACTGCGTCACGCAGTCAAACACACCCTCTGCATCCTGCGCCTGCTCTATGGCAACGCTCAGTCCCTGCACCCTGTCGCTGATGTTTTTGTTATAGCGACGCTCCTGCTTCACTACTGCCTGATAATTGCTGATGATGCTAAAGCAGTTGATGCCTAAAGCACGTTCGATAGCGCTGAAATCATAGTCAAAAAGCTGCTTGAAGATGGCAAAATCGTGCTTTGCCAGCAAATTTACACTACCAACGCAGGCACCTGTTTTTTCGCAGGTGATAGCAAAGGGTGTTTCGCAGCTTGCCAGCAGATAGGCCAGATAATTATGCCACAAATTTTTGTCAAAGCCACAGCTGGTGGCAATATCCAGCAGCTTATGGACCTGCTCATAAATCCGTGCCGTCAGCTCCTCGCGGCAGTAGCTGCCGGCTTCAAAGGTAGCACAGATGTCAGCCAATGGCTCCAGCAAATTGCCGGCAGGCAGACCGCGGTAAATTACTAATTGTGAAACAAGTTTATGCATATCTTCTCCCCTAATCCTTTTACTCACAAAATTATATTTTATTTAGCTGACTGGCCTTGTTCTCCCATCGCCAGCTCAGGCAATGTACGCTCCAGCCAGTCAAGTGGCTCCTTCATACTGCCTGTTTTGTACACCAGCTGCGGCTCCTTGCCGTTTTTGAGCACCATGGTCCGCTTATGCAGCGCCAGCAGCTTTAAGACAGCCTCGGGATTAACCTGTGCCTTATCGCTAAAGGTAATGGTAATCACTCCGGGGCGCACGTTGATGCCGCGCACGCGCAAGATGCGGCACAGTGCCTTAAGCGACGATACGCGCCACAGCATCTCCACCTCCGGCGGCGGATTGCCGAAGCGGTCAATAATCTCATCCAGCAAATCATCACGCGCACTATATTCCATGTCACTAAAGCGGCGGTACAACTCCATTTTATAACGTGGATCACTAATATAGCTGTCCGGGATATAGGCCTCGAGCGGAATTTCCAATACCGGTTCCGGCTCAGGCTCTGCCACGCTGCCGTTTTTCAGGCGGTCAATAGTTTTTTCCAGCATCTCGCAATAGGCGGCAAAGCCTATGCCTGTGATATGTCCGTGCTGCTGCGGTCCCAGCAGATTGCCCGCACCGCGGATTTCCAAATCACGCATCGCGATCTTAAAGCCTGCACCAAGCTCTGTAAAATCACGGATAGCCTGCAGACGCTTTTCGGCAATCTCGCTCAATGCCTTATTGGGCTTGTAGACAAAATAAGCGTAGGCCAGGCGTGAGCTGCGGCCGACACGTCCGCGCATCTGGTACAGCTGTGACAGACCAAAGTTATCAGCACCATCAATAATAATGGTGTTAGCCAAAGGCACGTCCAGGCCGTTTTCGACGATTGTCGTGCACAAAAGCACATCACAGCTGCCTTCGTAAAAGCTGATCATAGCATCCTCAAGCATATCCTCGTTCATCTGCCCATGAGCGATTTTGATGCTGATGCCTGGAACAAGCTTGCGCAGCTTGGCAGCAATAGCCTCCAGGCCGTTCACGCGGTTGTTGATGTAATAAATGCGTCCTCCGCGGCGCAGCTCACGCTCCAGTGCTTCCTTAATCATGCCGTCGTTATATTCACTGACATAGGTTTCCACGGGCAGACGATCCTCCGGTGGAGATTCTATAACGCTCATATCACGGCCGTTAACCAGCGCCATATGTAGCGTGCGGGGAATTGGCGTCGCCGACAGCGACAGCACGTCGATACCCAGATGCCATTTTTTGATTTTTTCCTTCTGCGCTACGCCAAAGCGCTGCTCCTCGTCCACAATCAACAGCCCCAG
The DNA here is from genome assembly GCA_963588395.1 of bacterium. Taxonomy (GTDB): domain Bacteria; phylum Bacillota; class Negativicutes; order Acidaminococcales; family Acidaminococcaceae; genus Phascolarctobacterium_A. The sequence continues at coordinate 5,496 of CAVAHH010000030.1, read as the reverse complement.
ACTGCTAAAATGTACATCAGGCTGCAGCAGGCGGTGCGTTCCGATTATGATATCCACCTTGCCATCTGACAAATCCTGCAAGGCCTGGCGCTGCTCCTTTGGTGTGCAGAAGCGGTTGAGCAGGCGCACATTCAGGCCAAAGTTGCGCACACGCTCCTTAAAGGTGAGGTAATGCTGCTGCGCCAGCACCGTAGTCGGCGCCAGCACTGCCACCTGCTTACCGTCAAGCACTGCCTTGAAGGCAGCACGCAGGGCAACCTCGGTCTTGCCATAGCCAACGTCGCCACACAGCAGGCGCTCCATCGGCTGCGGCTTTTCCATGTCCGCCTTGATTTCGGCAATAGCCTTGAGCTGGTCAGGGGTTTCCTCGTAAGGGAACTCTTCTTCAAATTCATGCTGGATTTCGTTGTCAGGCGCAAAGGCGTGTCCCGGCATAATCTGCCGCTGAGCGTACAGCTTCAAAAGCTCCTCCGCCAGCTCGGTGATTGCCTTGGCGGCCTTGGTGGTAACACGCTTCCAGTCACTACCGCCCATTTTAGAAAGACGCGGTACCGTCCCCTCACTGCCAACGTATTTATGCAGCATGCTTACCTGCTCTACAGGCACATACAGCTTATCATCACCGGCATAGGTAATTAAAAGATAATCGCGGTGTATCCCGCCAACCTCCACGTTTTCCACACCCACATAGCGACCGATACCATGAATTTTGTGCACTACGTAATCGCCCGCGCGGATATCCGAAAAATATTGCAGCTGCTGTCCCTGGTTTTTACTGTGCAAGCGTTTACGCTTCTGCATGCCGAAAATATCATTTTCCGTAAGCAACAGCCAGCCTTCGTCCCAAAAGCGGAAGCCGTGGTCAAGATCGCCATAGGTGACGTTAACCACGCCATCTCGCAGCATAGTCTGAGCAAAGCGTCCCTGCAGCTGGTAATTACGCAAATTTTCGGCAAAGCCACGTGCCTTAACGCTGCCAGAAAGCATAATCACCGGCGTGATGCCGTCAGCCAGCCAGTTCTGCAAATCCTCCACCAGTAAATTAATATTTTTATTATAGGGTGAAACCGACCGCACAGGAATATTCAGCACAGGTAATTGTCTCAGATAGCTGTGGGACAAAGCCGATACTAAAAGTGCTCCGGCAGCTGCACACTGTTCAATAACTGCTTCCTTGGCAAAAAGCTCGGAGGCATAATCCTTATTTTCCTTATCCAGCTTTTCGAGCATCGAAAACACATGCACCGGCTCGTCTACCACCACCATAGTTTCAGGTGCGCAGTAATCAAAAACTGTCGCATCATAGCTAAAGCTTTCATCCACCTTTAGTGGTGCGATTTTGATGCTTGTAAGCGCGCTCAAGCTGCGCTGGTTATCCACGTCAAAGCTGCGCATAGCGTCCAGCTCGTTATCAAACCATTCTATGCGCACAGGTGCGCTGCTATTGATGGGGTATACGTCCAGAATGTCACCACGCAGGCAAAACTGCCCCAGCGCGTCCACCTGCTCTGTGCGCTCATAGCCTAAATCCAACAGCGAAGCAATTACCTCGTGCTGTTCGTACTGCTCTCCTACTGCAAGCTGCAGCGTTTTATTAGAAATACCACTAGGACACAGCTGCTTTTGCTGCAACGCCTCGGCCGTAATAAAAACAATACCGCGTTCCTCGCCTGCCAAAAGGCGCAGGGCCGCCGCACGTCCTGCCTGCAGTTCCAGACTCTGCGTATCCGCCTGCACCCTTGGCAGACTCACAGGATACAGCTCCTGCATCGTCAGCTCCGGATACAGATAGCTCAGCTCACGGCGGTAGGCACGCACCTCCTCGCGCGATGCTGTGATAAAGGCCAGGCTGCCGTGTGCCCCAAAAAGCTTGTCCACAGCAGCAAAAAAGACCGGCTTGCTGCTGCCAGCTAACCCGGTTAAAATACAGGCCTGTTTGTTTTTCTGATAAGTGGCAGCCTGCTCTGCCTCACGCACACAGGCCACCTTGTTTACTAAAATATTTTCCATTTGCTTTTGCATAATACTAAATATCAGCCTGATTATAGCAAATAGAAGCTACCGGTTTCCCGGCAGCTTCTATCCTCAAAAATTCAGACTTACAGCTTTACTGCCAGCACCTTGCGGTCCAGGCTGTGGATTGCGTCTACAAAGCGCACAGTACCGGTTTTGTAGCGTGCCGAAATGGTATGAGTACGCACGCCGTCACCAAAATAGCGCAGGCCGTTGAGCATATTGCAGTTGGTGATAGCGGTAGCAGTAAACATACAGTCATCGCCCTTAACCAAGTCATCCAGCTTCAGCACCTTGTTAACATCGGTAATACCCATCTTCAGGCAGCGCTGAGCCTGTGCCTCGTCATCAGGAACCAGACGGGCCTGCATGTCACCACCCAGACATTTAACAGCAGCAGCACCCAAAACGCCCTCAGGAGCGCCGCCCTTGCCAACGTACATATGCACGCCGCTGCCCTCGATGCAGCATTCTACTATCGGGTTAACGTCGCCATCTGTAATCAAGGAAATACGGGCACCTGCCTTGCGGATTTCGTCCATCAAACCATAATGACGCTCACGGTCCAAAAGCACTACGTTCAAATCACTGATCTTGCGGTCCATAGCCTTAGCAACACGTGCCAAGTTTTCGCTGATAGGTGCATTAATATCAATACAGCCCTTAGCGCGAGGACCGACAGCGATCTTATCCATATACATATCAGGAGCATGCAGCAGGCAGCCACGCGGAGCAATAGCAATTACGGCAATAGCACCGTTCTGTCCCTTAGCAACCAGGTTCGTGCCTTCGATTGGGTCAACCGCAATATCAACCTCAGGGCCGCCTGCGCCAACCTCTTCCCCAATATAAAGCATCGGTGCCTCATCCATTTCGCCTTCGCCAATTACTACGGTACCCTTAATATTAACGGTATCAAAGGCAGCACGCATAGCGTCAACGGCCAGACCGTCAGCACCGTTTTTGTCACCTCTGCCTACAAGATGGCCGCAGGCGATAGCTGCAGCCTCGGTAACACGTACAAACTCCAAAGAAAGCTCTCTGTTCATTACTTACACACTCCTTAATCATTGTCCCAATATAGTCGGTCAAGGAACATACTCAAGGCTTGTCCCTTGATGATTTATCAGTCATTTTCTTGTTTAATTATGACACTTTCACGCTGTCTTGGCAACATAAATCTCCAAAAAAGCACTTTCTAACCTGCTTGCAGGCTAAATATTGGCCAAAAGCAGCGTCAATCCCAGCTGCCAGGGCAACACAAAGACGATATACAATAAAAGCAGGCTAAAAAGCACTGTCACAGCTGCGCGGAAGGCATCCACCAAATATACCGCCTCCAGCGTCCGCACCAAAAGATACAGCATCCACACACAGCCAACAGCGGACAGCGTCCCCAAAAGCGGCAGGCCGCCAAAGCCCAGCTTGCCTGCTAAAAGCGCTCCCGGCGTCAGCAGCAGAAACGGCAGCGTAGTATAGCCCAAGAGGCAGATTAACCCCACAGGGTCACCGGCCAGCGCACCAAAGGTTTCCATAATACCATGCAGCAAAAAGCCGTACAGTGAAAGCGCTGTGGCCGTAATCAGCACAACGGCAATGAGAATTGCCAGGCGCACCGTAAGCGGCTGCTCCAGCAGCCAGCAATTAGTAACAACGCCGCAAAAGGCACCCACACTGAGCGTAAAATAGCAGGCACTGCGCCACAGGCAGGGCTGCTTTACCAGCGCCGCCAGTCCTGCACCAGGCTCAAAGAGCACGTCAAAGGTTTTTCGCCTCATAGCCCGTTACCTCATCTGCAGGCTGTTTTGCTGCAAGCTGCCTGCAAATTGGCTTGCCAGCTCGCTTTTAATCATATCGGCAATCTGCGCGCTCAGCAAAAACTCCCACGGCTGCTGCTTTGCCTTTTGCTTTACAGGCGGCAGGCCGTCAGCACCTGCTTTAATTTTACCCAGCTCGCCGGCTGCTGCCAAAGCATCATAATAATCACCAAGCTCGTCCACCAGACCCAGGTTCTTGGCCTGCAGACCTGTATACACACGGCCATCAGCCAAGGCCTTCACCTTGCTTTCCTCCATCTTGCGGCCTGCAGCCACTGTAACGACAAACTCGTTATAGATTTCGTCCACAATATTTTGCAAAATTGCCTGCTCCTCAGGTGTCATGGGACGGTCGTTGGTCATGATATCCTTATACGGCCCGCTTTTGATCTTACTGCTGGTGATACCAATCTTTTTAAACAGCTCCTCGGTATTCATATAAGGCATATACACGCCGATGCTACCCGTAAGCGTAGTAGCGTTAGCATATACCTTATCACTGGCGCAAACAGCGATCCAATAGGCAGCGCTGGCACCCGTGTTCCCCATGGTTGCCACAACCGGCTTTTTGGTTTTTTCCTTAAAGCGCTTCAGCTCACGGCCCACCTCCTCGGCTGCAGTAGCGCTGCCGCCGCCGCTGTCTATGCGCAGCACCAGCGCTTTGACGCTGTCGTCAGCTGCAGCCTCGCGGATCTGCTGCATAATGCTGCCGCTGGTGATGCCGCTCTGCTGACTGAAGATGTTATCGCTGCTGCCAGCACCGCTCATAATTGTGCCTTCAATATTAATAACCGCTACGCGGTCAGGGACGGTAACAGTTTTCGCATCGTTATTGTTGCCCTTTAAAAGCGACACGACAAAGCTCAATACTGCCAAAAGCAGCACCGCGCTAATAAAAATTTTTTTCAGCATAGTTGCCTCCCTTTAATGCTAAAAGCTTCCCCCAGGCCAAGGCCTTTCGGCAAAACTTTAGCCTAAGGTGACTGAGGGAAGCTATATGTGTTTTGCAAAGCCCACTGCATGCCTCATAGCGTGTTATACGCTACAAAGCCTCAAGCAGTCTTATTGGTGATGTTTAACCGCTGCTGCGATAAAGTCCCTGAACAGCGGATGCGGATTGGTCGGACGGGATTTGAATTCCGGATGGAACTGCGCACCCAAAAACCACGGATGCTCGCTTTCGGGCAGCTCCACGATTTCTACCAAGCGGCCGTTAGGAAGCGTACCGCCCAGCTTCAGTCCCTTACCGATGATCTCCTCACGGAAAGCATTATTAAACTCATAACGATGACGATGACGCTCATAAATCAGCTCCTCGTTATAGGCCTTGCTGGTTAAGCTGTCAGGATATACCTTGCAGGGATACAAGCCCAGGCGCATGGTGCCGCCCATATCCTCCACGTCCAGCTGCTCCGGCATCAAATCGATAACAGGATGCTCGCTCTCAGGAGCGAACTCGGAGCTGTTGGCATCGGCCATACCGCATACGTGACGGGCAAACTCGATAACGGCGCATTGCATGCCCAGGCAGATACCAAAGAAAGGAATCTTGTGCTCGCGGGCGTATTGAATGGCCTTAATCTTGCCTTCGATACCACGGTTACCAAAGCCACCGGGAACCAAAATGCCGTCAATGCCTGCCATAACCTTATCCATATCCGTGCCT
>CAVAHH010000029.1:0-12124 GCA_963588395.1 bacterium | reverse complement strand
CCGGAATCCAGTGGAGCAGCTACACAAGGCGCTTTTTGGATACTTTTTCCCGCCACGGAAAAAGTATCATACACTCCTCCCCCCAGGAGAGGCTTTGGCGAAAGCTTTGCGCACTACTAAAAAAGAGGCGGCCGCAGGCCGCCTCTAAAGACATCCAAACTATTTACGTGCTTACTTCTCTCCCAAGCCCTCCACGAACTCGTCCACACCCTTCCCGGGTGCAACCATCGGCACAACCATATCCCGCGGATCAATAGCGACCTCGATAACATAGGTATGGTCAAGCTTCAAGCCCTTTTCTACCGCAGCAGCCAGCTCCTCAGGCGTAGTAACATGCTCGCCCTCCAGACCGAAGGACTCTGCATACTTCACAAAATCTACATAGCCGGGGCATTCGCAGGCCATGAAGCGCTTGTTAAAGCTTGTCGTCTGCAGCTGGCGGATCATGCCCAGGCCGCTGTTATTAAAGATAATAGCCACAACGGGAATATTGTTGCTGGCAAGCGTAAACAGCTCGCTGCCTGTCATCTTAAAGCCACCGTCACCGCTGACGCAGACCACCTTTTTATCCGGCGCGCCCAGCTTTGCACCCATAGCGGCAGGCAGGCCAAAGCCCATCGTTCCCAAGCCGCCGCTGGTAATCAACTGGCGTGCATATTCCACCTTCAGATGCTGTGCGGTAAACATCTGATGCTGGCCGACGTCGGTCACAGCCAAAAACTCCTTGCCCTTCAGCACAGGATTAAGTGCCTGGATAAAGAGCGGCGCGGTATTATTGCCGTAGTCCTCCTCCATGCCTGGCCAGGTGCGCAGCTTATCCCACCAGGCCTTGATATCATGGCCCTTGCAGCCCTTGTCCAGCATATTTAGGATAGTGCGCATATCACCCGAAATATCAATCGTGCTTTCAATATTTTTGTTCAGCTCGGCAGGATCGATATCAATATGAATGATGGTCTTGTGCGCACTGTACTTGGCGCGGTCACCCGTTACGCGGTCATTAAAGCGGGTGCCAAGTGCCAAAATCACGTCTGCATTGGCAATGGCGCGGTTGGCACGCTCGTGGCCGTGCAGGCCGCTCATACCCAAAAACTGCTCGCGGTAGCTGCTGATGCAGCCAAGTCCCATCAGCGTGCTGACTACAGGCATATGCATTTTTTCGCACACATGCACTGCCTCGTATTCCGCACCGGAAATAGCCACACCGCCGCCCACCAGCATCACAGGACGCTGCGCCTTGTTGAGTGCGGTAATAGCAGCATCCACCAGGTCCTTATCCGGCAGCATCGTAGGCAGCTCGCGCAGCTTGGCAGGATGATATTCCATCATACTGGTCTGCACATCGTGCGCCACGTCCACCAGGACAGGACCCGGACGGCCGCTCTTGGCGATCTGGAAGGCCAGGCGCATGGTCTGCGCCAGCTCCTCAGGTTTATTTACCAAAAAGTTCTGCTTGGTAATCGGCATGGTGATGCCTGTAATATCAACCTCCTGGAAGGCGTCATGGCCAATCAGGCTGCTTTTTACCTGGCCGGTGATAGCCACCAGCGGGATAGAATCCAAAAAAGCGTTGGCCAGGCCCGTTACCAAATTGGTGGCACCAGGGCCGGAGGTGGCACAGCAAACGCCCACCCTGCCGCTGGCACGGGCATAGCCGTCAGCCGCATGGGCAGCACCCTGCTCGTGTGCCGTCAAAATATGCTTAATGTTATCCACGTCACGCAATGCGTTATAAAACGGCAGTATAGCGCCGCCGGGATAGCCAAAAATCGTAGTAACGCCTTCTTCCTGAAGGCATTTTACCATTACCTCTGCACCAGTAATCTGCATAGCGTTATACTCCCTTCTTATGCCTTTTGGCCGTTGGGCCATTCATAGCGTGATTCCTTTACGTCCAGCGCCTCATCGCCACGCTCCAAGGCAACAATGCCTGTCTGCACCATTTCGATAATGCCGTAGCGGGAAAGGGCGTTGGCAAAGGCGTTCAGCTTGCCCTCGTCACCGGTGTTGACAAAGGTCATGCTGTTGCCGGTTACGTCGATAGCGTGCGAGCGGAAGGCCGTAGCCAGCTGCAGCACCTCCATCTGCTTTTCGCCTGCGTGCACCTTAATCAATAGCATGCTGCGCAGGGCGCTGCTTTCGCGGTGCAGCACCTTAATGCGCTCCACCTCGCTAAGCTTAGCCAGCTGCTTGCAGATCTGCTCAATAGTCGGCTCGTCTGCATCAACGGTAATCGTCAGACGGGCATATTCGCTATCCTGGGTGCTGCCGCTGGTTAAGCTGTCAATATTATAGCCACGGCGCGAAATCAGGCCGGTAATCTTCATCAAAACGCCGGAGCGGTTATGTGCTACTATGGAAAGTATCTGTTTCATTTTCTTCCCCCCTCAAAATCCGCCGGTCAGGCATTAATAAATATGCCAGGCAAGCAGTGGCGACGCGTCTTAGCAAGGCGCCGCAGTGCATCGCCTGGCAGCTAATCCCTCATCCGGCTTTAGTTATTTTATAAATTTAACGTGCGGAATAATTTCGTTATAAACCTCTTCCTTGCGTTGGTTATAAATAACCTTCTGCTCCTCAAAGAAGTTGCGGCCATAGCTGTCGATAGAAACGATCAGCGGACCAAACATCTTAACATGGCAGCTCCACAGGGTTTCGGGCATGCCCAGCTCACGCCAGTTGGCATCCACGATTTCCTGCACCTCGGTAGCAGCAACTACGGCATTGCCTGCGGGGAATACGCAGTGGATAGCGCCAAAGTTTTTGCAGGCATATTCAGTGTTGGGACCCATGCCGCCCTTGCCTACGATAACACGTACGCCGGTTTTTTCTACGAATTCCTTTTCAAATTTTTCCATACGCATGCTGGTGGTAGGACCAACAGATACCATTTCAAATTTATCGTCATCCAGGGGACGGATAATCGGGCCGGCGTGCAATATTGCCTTATCCTTAACGCTGATAGGCAGTTCACGGCCGTATTCCACAACGCGGCGGTGTGCAACATCGCGGCAGGTGGTGATGTCGCCATTCAAATAAATAATGTCGCCGATATGGATATCCTTCAAATCCTCTGCGCTTACAGGAGTAGTCAGAACCTTTTTGCCATCAATAATTTCGTACATTATAAAGTCACCCCGCTATGAGAAAGAATTTTGTAGTTTAAGTTTTTATCAAAAATGATGTGGCCACGACGGTGGGACCAGCAGCCAACGTTTACAGCAACGCCGATTACGGACGGATGACGGGCAGAGTTTTCTACGTTAACGCCCATTACAGAATATTTGCCGCCCAGGCCCTGGGGACCAAGGCCAATCTTATTAATGCCGTCCTCCAAAAGCTGCTCCAAAAGGGCTGCGTTCTTATTGGGGTTGTGGCTGCCGATGGGGCGCATCAGGGCTTTTTTAGCATGCAGTGCTGCAACCTCTACAGAGGTGCCAACGCCGACACCAACCAAAAGCGGCGGGCAGGCATTGAGGCCATAGGAGGTCATAACGTCCAGCACGAAGCGGGTTACGCCCTCATAACCGGCACCGGGCATCAGCACCATAGCCTTACCGGGCAGACTGCAGCCGCCGCCGGCCATGTAGGTGTACAAATCCAGCTCGTCGCTGTTGGGAACAATTTCCCAGAACACGGTAGGAGTACCGGTGCCGACATTTTTGCCGGTGTTGTATTCGTCAAAGGTTTCTACGCTGTTGTGACGCAGCGGGGCCTGCTTGGTGGCACGCATAACTGCTTCCTTCAGCAAAGCCTCCAGCTCGTTAATCAGCGGGAAGTTGGTGCCGCATCTTACAACAAACTGCATAACGCCGGTGTCCTGGCAGCTGGGGCGGTTCAATTCCTTAGCCAGCTTTTGGTTCAGCTTCATGGTCTGGTAGATGGTCTTAGAAAGCGGGCTGTCCTCCTTTTCTGCCAGCTCGTCCAGCTTGGCGATAACATCGTCAGGCAGAACCTTGGCGGTGTGTGCCACAAAATTGGCCACATAGTTTGTCAGCTTTTCAACTTGTTCTTGCTTATCCATATTTTTTACCTCCATTACGCAGCATCTGCTGCAATTTTTTACTCTGCTGCTTTTTCAACACTTTCAATTTCTTCTTTAGAAACCTCGGTAAGCTTCAGCTTTTGAAAGTAGTCAGTCTTGGGAATCATAAAGGTAAAGCCGCTGGTTGCACCCAAATACACACGGCCCTCCTTAAGCGTGAAGTTAAATACATGTCCCCCCATTGACCTGTCATCCGAAATAAAATGCACATGCCAGCCTGCCAGGTTCAGTCCGTCCATATATTTAGGAAAATATACGCACACCAAGCTGCCGCTTACATCCTTAAACTTAAACTCGCGCTGGTCGGTTTCCAGCACCTTAGCAAAAGTTTTGTAAGGCTCCTGCTGCTTCATCTCCGAGCGGGCATATACCTCGCTGAAGCTGGCGTCAATGCGGCAGGCGTAAATATTGTTTTCACCTGCGGCCTGCACCTTGGCATCCAGGTGCGCCAGAACATCAGCCATGCTCTGCTCCTCATTGATATTGAAGGCAATGCTTTTATTCAAAAAGGTTACTGAAGCAAAGGGAGTGGAATCTGTAGCTTTGGCCAGCTCCACAGTGCCATCTGCCTTGGCGCGATAGCATTTGCCGTCTAAGACGATCATCTCGCCATCCACATCCTTAAAGGTGCCAAGACCCGTATCTCCCTTTTCCAGCAGGTCGCCTATAGTGGCATTGCCGTAAAAATCGCCCTGCGTCAGAGCCTGCAATGTGGATACCTGATACATCTTTGTTACCATCGTAAACTTTCCTCCCTTAAATTTGGGTTTGTATTTACTAGTTAGTTTCCTGATTTTTAGTTGATTGCTAATTTCTCATCTCAACTGCCTTTACTATACCACGCAGTTGTTATATAATCAATTTTATAGGATTAATACTTCTATAAAGGAGATTTATATTATGGAGCTAGAAAAAAACTACATCTACCAGGTTTACCTCCACGGCAGCTTTTCCAAGGCTGCGGAGTCCCTCTTCATCACCCAGCCTGCGCTCAGCATAGCCATCAAAAAGGTGGAGCAGGAAATAGGCGCCGCCATCTTCAACCGCAACCAGCGCCCGCTCACCCTCACGAACATCGGCGAGCTGTACATCAACCACATCAAGCAGGAGCTGCTGCTCGAGCAGGAGCTGAAGCAGCAGATTGACGATATCCACGGCATGCAGGCCGGCGACGTCATTATCGGCGGCACGCATTATATGAACGCCTACATTTTCCCTCCATATATAGCGCAGTTCAACACCAAATTCCCCAACATCAACATCACCATCACCGAAACCCGCTCCGACAGGCTCATCGAGCTTTTGCACGACAACAAGCTGGATTTCACCTTCAGCTGCGACGAGGACGCTATCTGCAAATTTGAATGCTACCCCGCCTTTTCGGACACCATTCTTTTGGCCGTCCCCACCGCTTACGAGCTGTCGGAATATCTGCTGTCGCAGGCCCTGAGTGCGCAGGACATCGACCAGGGCAAGCACCTGGCGGACGATGTGCCTACAGTAGACCTGCGCCAGTTTGCCGACCTGCACTTCATCCGCATCGACGAGCACGTCAATTTGGGCGCACGCACGCTCAAAATCTTTGAGGAGGCAGGCGTCTCGCCCACCGTCAAAATCAAGGTGCCGCAAATGGTCACTGCCTATAACCTGGCGGAATCCGGCATTGCCGCCACCTTCACCAGCGACCGCCTGGTGCGCCCTGAAACCGACAGCTTGTATTTCTTCAAGCTGCGCTCGTCTCTGGCCGTGCGCCACTACTACCTGCTTTTGCCCAACCGCTCCTACGTCCCCAAGGCAGTAAAGGAGTTTATCCGCCTGTTCAAAAAATAACTTCATTATATGCACCAAAACACAAGCCTCTGGCAGCAGCCGCTGCAGAGGCTTTTTGTTTATATAAATCTAATTTATGTAACTATTAATCCTATAAAATTGATTAATTATAAGATCCGTGGTATATTTTAGTCAATCCAAAAAACAACTACCAGGCACCACTAAGATGTGGGGCAAAAGATAAAATAAACAAGCTTTAATGATTTTTTATGGAGGAATCTTACAATGAATAATGCAGATAAGTTTTTTAGAGTTAAACCTTGGGAATCCGTTCGTGACCTGAAATTAAGCCTTTTGGGCTTTAACGATTAATTGATTGGAGGAATTACATTATGAACAGCGCAGATAAATTTTTCAGAGTTAAACCTTGGAAATCCGTTCGCGACCTGAAGCTGAGCCTTTTGGGTCTGGCTGACTAATTGCTTTAAACTGTTGGTTTTTGAGAGGGGAATTAAAATGACTAAGACAAATAAATTTTATCAAACAGAAGCCTGGAGCAGTGTCCGCTCCTTAAAAATGAGCCTTATGGGCGTCAAATTTTAACTAATAGTGCCAAACGGCACCAAAAAAGCAGGCAGCCACGCACACTGCCTGCTTAGTATATGGAGGGAAAAATATGGCCAACAAACCTGTAAAAATCATGGAAACCGTCCTGCGTGACGGCCACCAATCCATCGCCGCAACCCGCATGCGCATCGTCGACATGCTGCCGGTGCTCGAAAAAATGGACAATGCCGGCTACTATGCTATTGAAGCTTGGGGCGGTGCCACCTTTGACGCCTGCCTGCGCTTTTTGCACGAGGATCCCTGGCAGCGCCTGCGCCTTTTGAAGCGCAACCTGCCGCATACCCCCATTCAGATGCTGCTGCGCGGCCAAAATGTTTTGGGCTACACCAACATGGCAGACGACGTTGTCAGCGAATTTGTTAAGCGCTCTGTAGATAACGGCGTTTCCATCATCCGTATTTTTGACGCCCTAAACGACACCCGCAATCTGGAAACAGCAATGCGTGCCACCAAAGCAGCAGGCGGCCACGCACAGGGCTGCATAGTTTACACCATCAGCCCCTACCACAAGGACGAAGACTTTGTTAAATTGGGCAAGGAGCTGGTGCAGATGGGCGCAGATTCCATCTGCATCAAGGACATGGCAGGCCTGCTGCGTCCGTACAGCGCCTACAACCTGGTAAAGGCCCTGAAGGCTGAAATCAGCGTTCCTATCGACCTGCACACCCACTTTACCAGCGGCATGGGCGACATGACCTATTTGAAGGCCATTGAAGCCGGCGTAGATATTGTAGACACCGCGCTGTCTCCGTTCTCCTGCTCCACCAGCCAGCCCTGCACCGAATCCCTGGTAGCAACGCTGCAGGGTAGCGAATACGATACAGGCATTAACCTGCCGCTTTTACATGAGCTGGCAGACTACTTTAAGGGTGTCAAAAAAGACCTGGTTGATGACTTCAACCTGAACACCAACATTCCTATCGATCCCAAGGTGCTCACCTTCCAGATTCCCGGCGGCATGCTTTCTAATTTGCTCAACCAGATGAAGGAAATGGGTGTTGCCAATAAATACAACGAGCTGCTGGAGGAAATGCCCCGCGTCCGCAAAGAGCTTGGCTATCCGCCGCTGGTTACTCCTACCAGCCAAATTGTCGGCACCATGGCCGTGCTCAACGTTGCCCTAGGCCGCTACAAGATGATTCCCCGCGAGGTCAAGGACCTGGTTGCAGGCAAATACGGCCGCACCCCCGCTCCCATCGACCCCGAGGTTAAGCGTCTGGCTATCGGCGATGCTGAGCCCATCACCTGCCGCCCTGCAGATTTAATCGCACCGCAGCTGGAAAAATATCGTGCACGCCTGGCAGAGGATGGCTATCCCAACGCCAGCATGGAGGATTTGCTCAGCTACATCTCCTTCCCGGAGGTTGCCAAAACCTTCTTTGGTCACAACCGCTAAGCGGTTTGCGCACTACTGATTTTTGATCATCATGCTACATACCTACCTTTAATACTCATACACCTTTGACTTGGACACACAAAGGCTCCTGCCCTACAGCGCACGCGCTACGGACGGGAGCCTTTGTGCTATGCTTCTATTAGTGATTTTTGCGTATTTCCGCATTTTTCACTAATAGAAGGCTTAAACCATATTCACTTTGAAGCTTGGCATTATTCGGCAAAATATTTGGCATTGCCGTTTAAATGCGGCAGGCTACCACCTGCATGGATTTCGGCCTTCAGCGCAGGCTCGCCGTTTTGCTTGGCGATGGCACGCTCACCAAATTCCTTAGCAATGGCAGGATCCAAAACCAAAAGACCATCATCATCGCCCACAACCAGGTCACCTGGCTTTACAACAACACCGTCAATGGCAACAGGCACGTTAATTGCGGCCTCAATTCCCAGGCTGCGGGTAGTGAGCGGACTGACGCCACGCGAAAATACCGGCACGCCCATCTCCTTTACAGCCTTGACGTCGGTGATGCAGCCGTCAATAATAATTGCTGCCACCTTCTTTTCAGCGTAAGCATAGGCTACAATCTCGCCCAGGCAGGCGCGGTCATATTCACCGCAGGTGTTGACGCAAAGCACATCACCCTCCTGCACAACATCAACAGCGTTATGCACGCCGATGCTGTCCATATGCGGCAGCTGTACCGTAACAGCGTTACCTACAAAATGAAAGTTTTGCAGCAGCGGCTTCAAGCCCTTGATAAAGCCAAAATCAGTCATATGGCCGATGGTCGAGGGGCAAACCTCGCTAAACAGCTCCAGCAGCTCCGGGGTTACGCCCTGAACACGCGGTTTTTTTATAAACATATTACTCTCCACCTTTCTTTAAATACCATGGTGCTTTATTAGTTTAAACAAGCTTTATTTACATACCTCATAGGCATAGTAAACAATACTACCGGTCATGAGCCAGGCAACAATAACGATGGGCAGGCCAATCTTGAAGTAATCCGAGATTTCATAATTACCCGGCTTCCACACCAAAAGATTAGGACCTGTGCCAAAGGGAGTGCAAAAGGCCAGCGAGGAGGCAATGGCGATGGCCATAACCACGCCACGCGGGTCAAGCCCCAACGATTGTGCGTACAAAATTCCCAGCGGCAGCATAATTGCCGAAAGCGATGTACCCATCATGAATTGCGTCATCAAGGTGGTAATGCCGGAGATAATCAAAATTGCCACCAGGGGATGCACTCCGTTAGCAAAGGAAGAAGTGAAATCAACAAACATCTTGGCAACACCGGTCGAGGACATCGCACTACTCAGCGGGAAAATACCTGCTACCAAAAACAGAGTAGGCATGCTAAAGGAATCCAACGCATCCTCTACCGTAATGCATTTAGTGACGATAACGACGATACTACCCAAGATAGCTGCCAGATGGAAGGGCATCAGCTTGGTGGCCAGTGAAATTACCAGCAGGGCGAACACGGCAAATGTAATAATCATACCACGGGTGTTTCTTTCCACCGTCTGCGGCATATTGGCAAAATCGGATTTAATATTCGGGAGCATCCTGCTGCCGATAAAATACATATACAGACCGCCAACAAGAGTTATCGGCAGACCAACCTTGGTAAATTCAAAAAAGCCGTAACCGGCATAGCCGGCCTTTTCCAAAAGACCGCTGGCAACAATGTGCGGCGTGGTGCCAACCAGGGTAATGGTGCCGCCCATAGAAGCAAAGAAGGCCAGCGTCATATACACGCGAGACAAATTAACCCTTGCCTTTTGCGCCATAGCGCCGACAATAGGCATCAGGCAGCCTGTCGTGCCTGTGTCGTTCAAAAAGGCACTCATACCTGCAGCCACAGTCGCCACGCTCAGCGTCAGCCTGTTTTCGGTTTTACCTATGAGGTTGATTACCGTTGAGCCGATAAAATCAGCCAGGCCTGTTTTCATAATGGCGCGCCCCAAAACGAAAATCGCCATAAAAAACATACAGGTTGTGTTAGAAAAATCACCAAAGGCTTTACCCGCGTTGACAATACCGGTCAACGCCAACACCGTAGGAATAGAAATACCCACGATAATCGGGTCAGCCAATTTCCAGATCAGCGCTACGAACACCCATACAAATAGCGCCAGGACAACAATCATCTGCCACGTCATACTTATACCTCCAAGTTATAATATTATATTATTATAATATTATAATACACGTCCAATCCTTTCTTGGCAAGCACTTTTCCATGTATACATGATTTTTGTAACGCTCAGATAGACAGTGTCAAATTTGTTACAATATAAATGCAAAAGCCCCGGGCTTAACCCGGAGCCTTTGTCTAAATATAATTTTCGCTATAATGCGCCCTGTACTTCCAATTTTTGGTCAAAATGTAAAAGCGCACAAATTCCAGCAGCGTGCCGTCACCATTAAAGGTGCACCTGTTGATGAGCAGTACAGGCGCTCCTTTGGGCACGCCCAAATGCTCTGCCACCTTAGCTGACGCAGCAACCGCCTCCAGCACATCCTCCGTCTTGCCAATTGTGATGCCATATTTATCATACAGCGCCAGCAAAGACGAAAAATGACCTTCCGTCTGCAGCCTTTCCTTGAGCATAATGCCGGGATCTAAAATATAATGCTGCAAATAATGGATGGGTTTATCCTTGTAATAACGCACGCGCTCCACGTACAATGCAGCAGAGCCTGCTTCCCTGTGCATATAGGCAGATTCAGCTGACGACAATGTTACATCTGCAATCTGCAAAGTTTTACAATACAATAGCGGTCCCTTGGCCGCAAATTCCTCGCCATGACCGCCCATGTTGGCATAAGGCCAGTTCACCCTGCCGGAAACAAAGGTACCCTTGCCGGCCTTGCGGATGATGAAGCCCTCCTTATGCAGACGCGTCAGCGCCTGACGGATGGGAGCCTTGCTGGCGCCGTAAATGCGCTCCATTTCGCTTTCTGTAGGCAGCACGTCACCCTCTTCGTACTGGTGTGCACGGATCTTGCTTAATAAATCATTATAAATTTTTTCATGTAATAGCTCTGACATCCACGTTCTCCATTTATAAAATCTTTACTATTACATATTATAACAATTCCTCACAAAATACAATTATAACTTGCTTTTATTCGCTCAAATAATCCAAGGCCAGCGAGCTGACTACCTCCACGCCCGTCAACAGCGCCTTTTCACCAAAGCGGATTTCGGGGTTATGCAGCGCCAGGTGGCTCTGCACCTCATCTGTGCCTGTTCCCAGGCGAAAGATGCAGCCAGGCGCCTGTTGCATATAAACAGAAAAGTCCTCACTGCCCATAGAAATCGCAGGCAGCGGCAGCACCTTATCCGCCCCCAGCACCTCACTGCCAACACGGGTAACCCTTGCCGTAAGGCCGGCGTCGTTGATCACGGCAGGGACGCCCTTTTGGTAATCTACAGCAGCCTCGCAGCGGTAGGCTGTAGCAATATTATTGGCAATGCGCTCCACCATTTCGGGCATTTTGTCACGCACGACGTTGGACGCAGTGCGGATGGTTCCCTGCAGCACAACGTCGGACGCGATAATATTGCGCGCCGTGCCGCCATGAATGCTGCCAAAGCTGATAACCGTGGGGTCAATGGGCGCAGTCTCGCGCGAAACTATCGTCTGGATACCCTGCACGACGGCGGCAGCAGCAACGATAGGGTCTATGCTTCTGTGCGGGTGGGCGGCGTGGCCTGCCTTGCCCGTAATTTTGATATCTACAGAATCAGACGATGCCATAAACGAGCCTGCGCGCGTGCCAATGGTTCCCTCTGGGATATCAGGCCAGCAGTGCAGGGCAAAGATGGCGTCAACCTTAGGGTTTTCCATAACGCCGCGGGCAGCAAAGTCCTTAGAGCCGCCCAAGGTTTCCTCTGCAGGCTGAAAGAAAAATTTAATCGTACCGCAAAGCTGCTCACGTAGCTGGCTCAGCACCCTGGCTGCGCCCAGCAGCACCGACATATGAATGTCGTGACCGCAGCAATGCGCTACACCCTCGTTTACAGAGTGAAACGCAAGTCCCGATTTTTCTACCAAAGGCAGTGCGTCGATATCCGACCGCAGGGCCAGCGTCTTGCCAGGCCTGCCGCCGTGCAGTACGCCCAATACGCCTGTTTTCCCCGGCCAGGTGGTGACCTCTATGCCGCATTTGGCTAATTCATCTGCAATCAATTTTGTTGTTTCTATCTCTTTAAACGATAATTCCGGATGCTGGTGGATATGCCTTCTCAGATTGATAATATAATCTTTATC
>CAVAHH010000028.1:0-12348 GCA_963588395.1 bacterium | reverse complement strand
CTGGGTCCAGTTATCAGCATATTCCTGCATGAAGAAGCCCATGTTGCCGGTCTTATCTTTAATCTGCTTAGCTGCAGCAGTAACCTCGTCCCAGGTTTTGGGCGGATTTTCCGGATCCAGGCCAGCCTGCTTCAGAATGTCAGGATTGTAAAACAGCACCGGTACGCTTACAGAATACGGCAGACCGATCTGCTTACCATCCTCGGTCTGTGCCAAGGCCAATACGTTCGGCAGGTAGTTATCCTTCATAAAGTTGGCATCGCCAGCAGTCTTAAAGGCTTCGTTCAAATCGGTATATTTAAAGTTTTCGGCTGCATAGTTCAGGAAGGAATAGCCCATCTGTACTACGTCAGGATTCTTGCCGGATGCCATAGCTGCCTGCAGGTTTTGGGTCAGGCCTTTGTACATATCCGGATTATATTTTTCTACGACCTCGATGTTAGGATGCGTTTTGTTAAAATCTGCAACCAGTTCCTTTACAGTCGCACCGCCAAAGCTTTCGGCTGCAACGTGCCAATATTCAATCTGCACCTTTTTGCCCGTATCAGCACTTTTCTTTTCACTGCCACAGCCAACGATTGCTGTAGCTGCCAGCAGGGAAACCATAGCTGCTGCCAAAACTTTTTTTAATTTCATTTCCATTCCTCCGTTTGTTCATCACACACGCAATATTTGTTGCTTTCAATATCTACAACGTGCCTTTATTGTAACTGACTAATGTTAAATCCAAAGCACTCCCGTGGTTAAATCCATGTAAAAAAGTTTACACTAGTGCTTTGGTAGTCTTTTCCGTGTATAAAAAGCATTATCCTGTCTTTTCCCGCTTGACAGTGGACAGAAACAATATTCTGTATATTGTCAATGCGCAAATGTATACATAATTCACTGTTGACATTTAC
The DNA here is from genome assembly GCA_963588395.1 of bacterium. Classification (GTDB taxonomy): domain Bacteria; phylum Bacillota; class Negativicutes; order Acidaminococcales; family Acidaminococcaceae; genus Phascolarctobacterium_A. The sequence goes on along the minus strand of CAVAHH010000028.1, from coordinate 11,449 downwards.
AGTTTTATCACTTATACTAAGCACATAGACAAACAAATGGCAACGAAGCCTGGATGCAGAAAGCTTGCATCCAGGCTTTTTAGATACAAAACGCCAAGGTGTCTATGTAAAACTGCCTAAGCAAAAATTATATTAGATAAACAAAAGGCAGATCAAAACAAAGGAGCTGATTCAAATGAGGGGTAAATTATTCAAGACAATGGCAGCAGCAATCTGTGCCGCAAGTATTTTAATAACAGGCTGTGGCGGCAGTGACAAGGGCAGCAGCGCCGACACCATCAAAATCGGTGCCATCGGCGAAATGACCGGCGGCAACGCCTCCTACGGTACTTCCATGATGCGCGGCTTTAATTTAGCAGCCAAAGAAATTAACGCTGCAGGCGGTGTAGACGGCAAAAAAATCGTGCTGGTTGAGGCCGATACCAAGAGCGAGCCTGCCGAAGCTGCCAATGCCATGAGTAAATTAATTAACCAAGATAAGGTGTCCTTTGTCAGCGGCATTTTCACCAGCTCCAGCGCCATTGCGGCCTGCAACATCAGCGAGACCGCCAAGATTCCCTACCTGGCAGTTGGCGCCACCAATCCTGCTGTTACCGTAGCTAAGGATGGCAGCACCAAACCCAACACCTTCCGCGTCTGCTTTATCGATCCCTTCCAGGGCACTGTTGGCGCAAACTTCGTTACCAATGAATTAAAAGCAAAAACTGCCGCTATCTACATCGATAACAGCAGTGATTATTCTAAAGGTTTGGCAGATTTCTTTAAAAAATCCTTTGTAGCAAATGGCGGTAGCATTGTTGCCGAAGAAGCCTACCTGCAAAAGGATACCGATTTCAAAGCAGTTTTGACCAAGATTAAGGCTACTAATCCCGAGATCATCTACGTTCCCGGATACTATGAAGAGGTTGGCAAAATCATTAAACAAGCACGTGAGCTTGGCATTACCGTTCCTATCGTCGGCGGCGATGGCTGGGACAGCCCCAAGCTGCCTGAAATTGCCGGTGCAGAAGCTTTGAACAACACCTTCTTCACCAACCACTATTCCCCGGATGCTGATTCTGCTGAATCCAAGGCCTTTGTTGCAGCCTTCGAAAAGGAATACAACCAAAAGCCTGATGCTCCTGCAGTTCTTGGCTATGATGCTCTCAAGCTGATGGTGGACGCTATCAAACGCGCCGGCGCCGCTGACCCTGCAAAGGTTTCTAAGGCTTTGGCCGAAACCAAATCCTTTAACGCCGTAACCGGTGCCCTTACCCTCAACGACAAGCATGATGCAGTAAAGAGCGTAACCATCATCAAATTCCAGGATGGCAAGCAAGCATACTGCTCCACCGTTAACCCCTGATTCCCTCTCCCATCCGGATAACTTCTCCCATCCGGAACATTGCACAAAGACCGTCTGTAGCTCCAACATGCGGACGGTCTTTTTTGATGTGTGCATCCCCACCCAACTCCACTTATTTTTCAATAAATTTAGTTAATTAATCCATTGTAATCGTAAAATGTTGCTTATACAATGGACAGATTTTCCACTTATCCGATAAAATTTTTGTAGGAGTACTATTTTTATCGGAGGTGAAGTCATGCTACGCAAACCCTTGGCCATTTTCTTACTATTTCTTGCTTCGCTGGCTGTGCTTGCCTGCGGCAGCGAGCCTGCTGCACAACAGCAGCGTCAGGACGTTGTCTTTGCCGACGCAGGCTGGGACAGCGTAAAATTTCATAACGCTGTTGCCGGCTTCATCGGCACCCGCGCCTATAATATCAACCCCAAGGTCATCAGCGGTTCTACGCCCATTATCCAAACAGCACTGCTGCGCGGCAACGTGGACGTGCACATGGAGCTGTGGACGGATAACGTTCCCTCCTATGAGGCCGATATGCAGACGGGTAAGCTGGTTAATTTAGGCATCAACTTTGATGATGATAAGCAGGGCCTTTACGTTCCCCGATATCTTATTGAGGGTGACGCTAGCCGCGGCATCAAGCCCCTTGCCCCCGATCTTAAAACCGTAAAGGACCTGGCGCGCTATTCACACATCTTCCATAATCCCGAAGACCCCTCCAAGGGACGCCTTTACGGCGCCATCCCCGGCTGGAACATTGACGACATCCTCTATCGCAAATATCAGGCCTATGGCTTGGATAAGAATTACGTTTACTTCCGCTCCGGTAGCGAGGCCGCTCTTGCCAGCGCCTTTTTGGCTGCCTACACCAAGGGTGAGCCCATCGTAGGCTACTGCTACGAGCCCACCTGGATCACAGGTAAGCTGGATTTGGTGCTGCTGGCGGATGAGCCCTACAACGAAGCAGGCTTCGCCCGTGGTCTGACCGAAGCTCGCTCCGTGCCTGTGTGCATAGTAGCCAACAAACAGCTGCAGGATAAAGCACCGGACTTTGCCGCCTTTTTGCAAAAATACCACACCAGCAGCGCCCTCACAGCCGAGGCGCTGGCCTATATTGCCGACAAAAAATGCACCTACGACGAAGCTGCCATCTGGTTCATGCAGCGCCATCCCGAGCTACTTGCATCTTGGCTACCACCAGACAAGCTGCAGCAGGTGAACAAGGCCTTGCAGGGTGACAAGGGCAGCGCAGCCAGCTGGCTTTTGACCTTCCACGAGCAGGTGCAGGTAGACTGGACAAAGCCCATAGATAATTTCGTAAACCACATCAACACCACCTATGCCGACTTTTTTAACGCTATCAAGGATATTTTAACCTGGTGCATTCTTTTCATCGAGCGTGTGCTTAACTTTATTCCCTGGTGGCTGACTATCATTGGTATTGCCGCACTCGCCAAGCTGCTCACAGGCAAGCTGTCGCGCGGTATCATTTACGGCGCGGGCCTTTTCGCTATTGGTGCCTTCGGGTATTGGAGCATGATGAACGAAACCCTGGCGGTTGTTATTTCCGCAGTTATCATCTCCCTGCTTATCGGTCTGCCTGTGGGTGTGCTTGTATCTACCAGCCGCCTGGCCAACCGCCTGCTGCGTCCGTTTTTGGATGCCATGCAGACCATGCCCACCTTTGTGTATATGATTCCTGCGGTCATGCTTTTGGGTCCGGGCAAGGTGCCTGCGGTTTTAGCAACCGTGGTTTATGCCGTTGTGCCTGTCATCCGCCTCACCAGTCACGGCATCCAGCAGGTTGACCAAAGCGTGGTCGAAGCCTCTGCCGCCTTTGGCGCATCGCGCTGGCAGACGCTGTTTAAGGTACAGATACCGCAGGCCATGCCCACGATTATGACAGGCATCAACCAAACGATGATGATGGCTGTGGCTATGGTTGTTACCTGCGCTATGATCGGTGCCAACGGTCTGGGCATGGAGGTGCTCATTGCCATCAACCGCACTGAATCCGGTCGCGGTCTCATCGCCGGCATTTCTATCGTTATTATTGCCATTATCATTGACAGGCTCACGCAAAGCCTGGCCAAACGCGGCAAGGAGGGCAGATAATGAACACTCCCGTATTAGAAGTAAAAAATTTATATAAGCTGTTTATCCCCCTGGAGCATTCGCAAAACGAAAAGGAGGCTATGACGCTTTTGGCGCAGGGGCGTTCCCGCAGCGAAGTGCAGCAGGCCACAGGCATTACGGCCGGTCTCATTGATATCAACTTCAGCGTGCAAAAGGGCGAGGTCTTCGTGCTCATCGGCCTTTCGGGCAGCGGCAAATCCACGCTCATACGCTGCCTGAATATGCTACACCCGCCCACCAGTGGCACAGTGTATCTGGATGGCGAGGATATCACGGTCATGAACAGCAAGCAGCTGCAAAACCTGCGACGCACCAAGGTGGCCATGGTTTTCCAAAACTTTGGTCTCATCAGCAACCGCAATGTTTTGGAAAACACCTATTATGGTCTGGAAATCCGCGGCGTACCGCTCAAGGAGCGCACCGAAAAGGCTCTCAAAATGCTGGATATGGTTGGCCTTTCCGGCTGGGAGCACACGCGCATCAGCGCGCTTTCGGGCGGCATGAAGCAGCGCGTGGCCATCGCCCGCGCCCTGGCCAACGATCCCGATATCCTTTTTATGGACGAAGCGTTTTCGGCGCTCGACCCCTTGGTGCGCAACGATTTGCAATTTGAGCTGCTGCGCATCCAGGAGCGTACAGGCAAAACCATCGTCTTTATCACCCACGATATCAACGAGGCCTTCCGTTTGGGCACACACGTAGGCATTTTGCGTGACGGCCGCATGGTGCAGATCGGCACGCCTGAGGAAATGATCACCAATCCTGCAGATGACTACGTGCGTAGCTTCATCAACAATGCCGATTCCAGTAAAATCTTCACCGTACGCAACGTCATGAGCACCCAAACCTGCATCGTGCGCAACATTGACGGCGCCGCCACAGACATGCGCAACATGAAAAACAGCGGCGTTTCCAGCGCCTACGTGGTGGATGAGCATCTGCACCTTTTGGGCATCATCACGCTGGACGGTGCTATGCAGGTGCTTGCAGGCTACACCAGCTTTGACAAGGCAATTTTGCGCAACGTCCCTGCTATTTCCAATTTGGACACTCCTGTCGCCGATATCATGCCCATGTCCGCCAGCACACCCTTCCCCCTGCCGGTGCTGGATGAAAACGGCCTGTTCTGCGGCATCGTCACCAAGGCGTCTGTTATCGCCTCGTTTGTCAACAATTAAAAAGCTGTCGCACTGCTCACCCTGTGGGCGCATAGTGCGACAGCTTTATTTTTTGCTGATATATGCTTACTATTTTGTTTGCTGCTGTACAAAAATCGGGGAGCTCCAGGCAGCGTTGCCATTGGTCTGCAGTACCTTAACCCAATAAGCGTGCTCCTCGCCGTCAACAGGCAGGGTAATGCTTTCCTGCAGCTTATTGTGCTCGCAATATTCCTCCTTCGGAATTTCGCTAAAGGCTGCTTCCATCTCCAGCTTCAGGTTGAGCCCGCCCATATCCTTACTAAAGCCGTGCTCGACAACTTCCTTGTAGCTGGCGCTGGCACTGCCAGCAGGCGAGCTAAATTTAATCTCGGTGTTTTCGTCACCCTCAATTTCCAGGATGAAGCCATCATAATCACCGGATGTTGACGACGTAAACTTCAAATATTTATCCGACTTAATCACGATCCCCTGGTCTATGCGGTCGAAGGCATATTTTTGCGCCTGCAGCAGCTTACCGCCTGCCACGTAAATAACGCCATCCCACTTTTGCGACTTGCCACGACCGCGGTACACCACGCCGCTCCAGCGGATGCGGATGCGCTTTTTTTCACGTGGCAGGCAGCTTTTTTCGTAAACCTTTTGATCCCAGTCATAAACCTCCAGCTTTTCTATGGGGTACGTCCCCGCCGCCTCCACCTGTAGCGGTGCAGCGGCAGGTACGCTTCCCGCATCACCCATCGCTAGGTCTCCCAACGAGGTGTTTACATACACCCTGTCAAAGGTAGAAGCGTAGCAATGTCTTGCCTTGATAGCGTCCCATACGGCCTCCTTGGTCAGCTCCTCGGCATAAACGCCGGTAAAGCCGCTGGCTACGTCAAAGGCACCCGACGCTGACTTGCCATGACCGCTTAAAGGATAGGACAGACCCACGCGGCAGGTGTGGTCGTCACTGGCAGCGATAAAGCCTACATGCATATGGCGCTGCATAGCGTCAAAGGCAAACCATTCGAAGGTGCCGTGATGCGAATGAATTTCGATAACGCTGCTGTAATCATAATTAAAATAGTCCAAATTAGCGTAACGGCCGCCAATGTGCGGAATCAAAAGCACGTCCTCGCGCTTATCCAGCTTGGCGTGCAGCTCTGTGATGGGGTTGGCGTTGTTTTTATTATCTACGCTGGTAGCAGTCCAGTTGCTGCTGGGATAAAAATCGTCGTTATCGTGCAAAAAATACACGTTGTGGTCGCCACCCTGCGGTGTTGTGCCCGACCATTCATAACCAAGGTAGACAAGAAATTTGCCTTCCTTGTTAAATTTTTTGGTATATTTGCGGATGTCGGCCCAGGTAGCGTCCGACACTTCAAAATCATTGCCCTGCCAACCGGTAAATTGCACGCAGGCCTTGTCGCGGGCAAAGGAATAGTAATCTTCAAGCATACCCGTGCCTACAGTCTGGCGCGTCTGGCCGTGCATATCGCCCCAATATAGGCGTTTGGCTGGCGCCAGCTCTGCCTTGGAGGCGTTGCTATACGCCAGATAACCGTGCTGTGCATCGCTAATCTGTAAATTCCAGAAGCCTTCCTCATCAATCACGCAGCCGTCAAGCTTGAGTGCGTTGCTGCTTGTGCCGTCAAAATGCACGCTTGCAGGAATGTTATGCCCCTGCACGCCCTTGAGCGCCAGCTGCACATCCCCAACATATTTATCTGTAGGGTTACCAAATTCATCCAATGCACGGATAGCGATTGCAAAGGGCTCGCCCACCTTAACCGTTGCAGGTACAATTGCCTGGATCTCGTGATGGTAGGACGGCACGATCTGCAGCTTGAGACGCTGCGGCATTTCCTCGTAACGGTTAGTACCGCAGGGATCCAAAAACACGCGAAATTCATGTTCACGCTCGCAGAAGGACTGTGCACGCATGCCCAGGCTGCCCTGCGAGGTATCGCCCAGGGTGATGGTAATCTTATCACCCTTTTTGATATAACCGCGGTAAACATCAATCAAAATGCTATTGCCAAAGGAGCGTACAAATTTATTATAGCGAGCCTTCACCAGGCAGTCACCTGTCGTCGTCACGGTAGTAAAGCCAGGCTCACTGCCCTCGTCAAACTGCGGCGTGTCCCAGTCGCTGACGCTCTTCCACGCCACGACCAGCGTGCCGCCGTCGTCAATGCCATATTCACCTGCTGTAAAGGTAATTGTCCAGGTAGAAAATTCGCCGGCAATAACCTTACGCTGCGGAGCAAGCTCCACTGTTCCCATATATTCCTTATTTAAACGCATTTTTTGCCTCCTACATAACCAAGAAAATGATACCTACAACAAATAGGTAAATACAATACGGCGCCGAATAAAGCATCGAGCGCAGGGGGTTAACAGGCCTGCCGATGATGGCACCAACAAGACCGGCGATAATAAAGGTGTTCATATCGCACGGCGGGAAGCCCTGTCCTGCCATGGCCAGATGCGCGCTGGCGAGCGAAATATTAAGCGGCGTAATACCAATCGCCGTCCACGCCGGAGCCAAAATAGGGACAAGCATGCCCTGCGCCGTACTCTGACCGCCTGTCAGCATACCTGCAACCAGTAGCGCCGCCGCACCGCCAATAATGAGCAGCGAGCTGTTCAAGCCTCTGGCCCAGGCCGCAATAGCAGCGTTCTGCCCGCCCAGCTGGAAGGCCCCCAAAAAGAAAGCTGTCGCCACCAAGATAACCTCTGGTTCAATAATCGCCTTCATCTGCATTTTGAGCTTGGCACCCACGGTTTTGAGCAAGCCGGGCGCAATAATAATATTGGCGATAATGGCAAAAACCATCGCCATAACGATATTATGCACAATCTTACCGGCAAACGGTACCTTAGCGATGGCGGCAAACAGCGTCGCCTTGCCAAAGGGCACCAAGCTCAAAAGATACTTGGGCAGGTTAAACTTGAGTGCAGGAATGCTATTGAGCATAACCACCAAAATCAAAACAAAAATAGGAATGAGCTTCACCCAATTGTTACGAAAAATTTCCCAGGCACTTTCCTTGGGAATGAGATGCGCAGGCAGCGAATACTTATCGCCTATATATACCTTGCAAAAGAAGAAGGCGATAATCACCAGACCAATGCCTACACTCAAATAACTAATCAGCAGCGCCTGATGCTCATCCACGCCTACAAGGCCGCAGGCCAGAATGATGGCATTTGACACAGGCGGCATCATACCGCCCATGGACGCGCCGGTCACGACAATAGCGCAAATCAGATCCGGCTCAATCTTCATTTCATCCATCGCCGGCAAAATCAAAAGACCTACTACCGCACCAACTGCAGCCACCGTGCCCATCAGTGAACCACCAAAATACAATGCTACCAGTGTTGCCAGCACCAGTCCCTGCGGTGTTTTGCCCCACAGCGCGCGCAAAATGTTCAGCACGACGCCCATAGCACCGCTTGCAATCTGCAGTGCCGAAAATATAGCGCCAAAGATGATGATAAAAAAGATAAAGGCGATTGAATCCATGCTTTTGAGCCAGGGGGCAAACCACGCTGACGGGTCATGTGCTCCGCCCAGCCACAGGGATAACAGTCCGGCGCCCAAAAACGCCAAGGTCAGGTTGCCACCAATCAGCGGCAGGCGCTTAAGCGTACTGACGATAATCAAGAACGCTATCGGTATCAATACAATTTCCATAATTTCCATCCTCCCTTAAAAAACAAGCAGAGACGTCTGTGTTAACTAATCGCGTCTCTGCAAATCTTTTGCTACCAATATGTAAATTATAGTTTATCGAGTACAGTTAGTAAAATACTTTTTCTTATAACCAGTTTAACCTTTTGGTTATACTAGTGATGAAAGTGTGCTATAATCATAGTAACAGCTTATTATATTTTTAAAGCGGGGTTTTGCGCATGAATTCCAACAACATCAAAAATTTTCACACCATAGTAGAGCTAAAAAGCCTGGTGGCAGCTGCCGATTATCTGCATATTTCCCAGCCGGCCTTATCCAAAAGCATCAAAAATCTGGAGGCAGACATTGGCTGCCCGCTGTTTGTGCATGCCAAGAACAAAATGCAGCTTAACGAAAACGGTCAGCGTTATTATAATTTTACCAAGGAATATTTTTCGCGCCACCAAAAGCTGGTGCAGGAGCTACGCGAGGGCAGCGGTATCCATTCCCCCAATCTCAACATCACCTTCAGCTCGGCCGGTAACATCATTCCCCTGCTTATCCACGATTTTAAGCTGCAGCATCCGCACAGCAATTTTACTCTCAAAACCAACGTTCCCAACATCATTGACACCAATTCGCATTTCACCTTTCTGGCCGCACGCGAGCTCATCACCGCGCCCCACTACAGCCTGCTGCTTAAGGAGCCGCTTTACCTGACGCTTAGCCACGAAAACACCTTGGCACGCCGCGCTAGCGTCCGCCTGTCGCAGCTGACGCAGGAGGTATTTTTATCCCCCGGCAGAAGCAACGATATGTTTGGCATCCAGCGTTATTATTGCCAGCTGGCAGGCTTTTCACCACAGATGGATAATATTATTGAAAAAAACAACGTGCTTTTGACGCTCATCAGCCTGAATATGGGCGTAGCGCTCATGCCGCAGCTGCGACACACCGCCTTTGACGACCAACAGATCATGCAGCTGCCCATCAGTGATATTCCCTGCTACCGCTATATTTATATAGTAGAAAATGAAAACGTCTACCAGACGCAGCTCGCCCAAAGCTTTAAACGCTTTTGCCTGGCCTATGACTACAGCCAGATCAACAAATAAAAATGCGCCCCCTCGCGCACTGCTTTGATTACCTTAGCAGCACGTCAGGGGGCGTTATACATTTAGTTTTATTTGCCAAAATAGCTGTTATAAATCTGCTTATATTCACCGCTACGCTTTACTTCCTGCAGCGCATCGTTCATTTTCTTTTCCAGATCATTATTACCGCGGGCAACGGCAATACCAATTTTATCGGCATACAGAACCTTATCGCCGGCAAATTTTGCCTTGTCAGCGTAGTTGTGGGCAATAAAGAAGCTTGCTGCCATCTTAGAAGCAACCAATGCGTCAGCCTTACCCTCGGCAACCAGCTTAATGCCTGCCTCGGTGTCCTTTACAGGGACAAGCTTTTGCGCTTTAGCATTGTTTTCCAGCATCTGCAGGCCGTAACTGCCCTCCTCGGCAGCAACAACCTTACCCTCTAAGGCGGCAAAATCGTCACCAACGTTAGACCCCTTGGCAACGACTACCTTGTAGCCATCTTCAACATAAGGCTCGCTAAATTCGGCAATACGCTCACGCTCAGGAGTAATGGTTATACCGGCAATAGCAGCGTCGTATTTTTTCTCCTGCAGGCCATTAAAAATATCCTTAAATTCTACGTTTACAAATTCCACCTTATCATAACCCATATGCTTAGCAACTGCGTTCATCAGCTCCACATCAAAGCCTGTGTGAGCCTTGCTCTGCTCCTGGTAAAATTCAAAGGGAGGGAAGTTAGCATCTGTTGCCACCTTCAGCACCTTGGCAGCTGCTACGTCCGCAGCCTTCTTTTCACCACCGCCGCAACCGGCAATGGCCAAGGTCATAACTACGCAAAACATCAGCATTAAAATCTTCTTCATACCTACTACCTCCGTAATTTTGGTGTTATTAATAAGCCGTACGAATTATCACTATAACTTTATTATAATCCTCTTTACGCAAATGTCAATAGTTATTCATATGATTATTTAATAAAAAGAGCCACTGCTCCACCTCCCCCGCCATAACAGCAGAAGGAAGCAAAGCAGCAGCTCCACTTTAAAGAATTTTTAATTCAGCAGCACGTGCCGTTAAATTAGAAGTTGATTTGGAAGCGGTTCCAAATTACGCGGTTGGTCTTTTCGGATTCTTTGCCTTCCAGATCATAGTAGTCGAGCATGTAAACCATGTTCTTAGCTACTGCATAGGTTGCACCCACAGCATAACCCTTGAAGCCTTCGTTTGCGAAGTAGCTCCAGTCGCCATTCTTCATGGTGTGAGCAACAAAAGTGCCAACGCCTTGATCATAGTAGTTAGCCCACAGGCCCCAGCTACCAGCCTTAGCCTTGTTAGCGCCCTTGTAGGACAGGCCGATTACATAGCCGTCGGTGTCAACGTCATTGTAACGGGATACGATATCCTCGTCATCCAGATCAGATTTCAGGTAGGTGCCGCTCAGGGTTACATCGCCCATTTTGTAAGCAGCACTTACGTTCCAAACGCCGTTGTCTTCGCCGTCTTTAACGTTTTGATAGCAGCTGTTGGTTGCAGTAACTTCTTCTGCATCTTTGAATACGTCATAACCAGCGCTCAGAGAGAAGTTGCCAGCTTTGCCAGACAGGGAAACACCATACATATCATCAAAGCCGTAGTCGGTCGGTTGGCCATAGTAAGCTTTGAATTTTACGTCCTTGCCATAAGCCAGGCCAACGTATTCAGCAGTATCATCATACAGGAAGCCATTAGCCAGAGTCAGGTCAGTCTTACCAGCGGTAACATCAAAGCCACCCAGACGGCCGTTTACCCAAGCTTGGTTAAATTTAGTGGTTTCGTCGCCGGAGTTGTTAGCCAGGTTTTGGTCATTTTGCAGACGACCGGTGTAGGACCAGTCATCGTTGATTTGACCGTTGATGTAGATACGGGAACGCAGACGGTTTTTAGCTTCGCCTTTTTTAGCAGCGCTGCCTTCACGGTGTGCATATTCATAACGGATTTGACCGGTGATCTTTACATTGTCAGCCTTTTTCTCCAGGTTAGCAACGCGAACGCCCAGGTTGTCCAGCTCTT